>CAVBJB010000200.1:0-4182 GCA_963595625.1 Lachnospiraceae bacterium
AAATTTAACTGATTTATGTGAGTGATAGGATTGTTTTCTTGATCTGTTGTTTGAGCAAATGCTACAGTTGCAAATAATAATGTAGCGTGTAAAATTAAATTAAGTTTCATTTATCTTTTGTTTTAAATTTTGAATTTTAACTTTGTTATCTAATCAAATAATATTCCAAAGATGCGTAAAATCACTATGTTTTGTTTACTTAGTGTGGTGTTGTTTTCTTGTAATCCATCGCCAAGTGATTCTAAATTAAATCAACAAACAGAAGTACAATTAGATACAATTGATGAGGGGTTAACTAAGAATGACAAAAGTAATGAATTAATTACAGTTGGATCGTTTAATTTTTTACCAAGTTCAACTACAGGTGCTGTTTATGAAAGAAGTACGTATAGCTTTTCTTATCATGAAGGTTATGAACAAGCAGAATGGGTGGCTTATGAGCTAACGAGTAATGATACGAAGTATCGCAAATACGAGAGACCTTTGTTTAATCAAGACCCATTGGTTAAAACTAAATCTGCTGATTGGAGAAATTATAAAAACGTACCTTATAATAAGGGACATTTGTTACCTGCTGCGGACAGAAGAAAGTCTTACAAGGAATATAAAGAAACCTTTTACACCTCAAACATTTCTCCACAAAATCCAGAATTTAATGCTGGAATCTGGAATCGATTGGAGCAAAAAGTAAGATATTGGGCAACAAAATATAATGGTTTATATGTTGTGACGGGTGGAGTATTAGAACCAAATCTAAAAACGATTGGTAATGAAAAAGTGGGTGTTCCTAACTATTTTTATAAGGTATTAATGACCAAAGATAAATCTAAAATGATAGGATTTTTAGTTCCTCATAAAGATTCTGATCAACCGTTATATAATTTTGTTACCTCAGTTGATAAAATAGAAGAGCTTACAGGAATAGATTTCTTTAAATCTTTACCTGATGATATTGAAGAAATATTAGAGAAAAATACCAGCTATAAAGATTGGAGTTTTAATTAAATTAGAAAGAGGCGGAAAATTCCGCCTCTTTTTTTGTTTTACCATTCGTTAACTTTATTAGCATCAAGCTTTAAAAAGATAAATAATAATATTGTAAATGCCCATAAACTGGATCCTCCGTACGAGAAAAAGGGGAGGGGTACTCCAATTGTAGGGAACAGCTTAATTAACATTGTAATATTCACAAAAAAGTGAATAAATAAGAAGGTGGCGACACAATAACCGTAGATCCTACTAAATTGAGTTTTTTGATTTTCGGCTAGATAAAGTATCCGTAGAAATAGGGTTACAAACACTATTATAATAACAGTTGCTCCCACAAATCCCCATTCTTCTCCAACAGTTGTAAAAATGTAATCGGTATGTTGTTCGGGTACAAAACCACCTTTAGTTTGAGTTCCTTCAAGCCATCCCTTACCGAACCATTCACCAGATCCTATGGCAATCATGGCTTGTTTTAAATTATATCCTTCTTTTTGTTCGTCAACTTCTTCGCCAATTAAAACTGCAATACGGTCTTTTTGATGGGGCTCTAGAACATTAAAATAAACATATTCTACTGAGTATACAAAACCATTAATTATTGTAAATAATAATATATAGATAACAGGATTTCTAGTAATACTTCGATTTAACAAATAATGAATAATCATTATTAGCAAGATAATACCGGAAAGTACAAGGGGTTGGATTATTAAAGCTAGTAAAAATACTACAATTGCGATAAATCCTGTCCATAAGTACCAAGCGGGTAACCCTTCTCTAAATAAAACAAATACTAATGATAAAAATATCATTGCTGATCCAGCATCTGGTTGCCCCAAAATAAATAGTATAGGGATCCCTATAATTGTAAGAGCAATAACTTGAGACTTAAAATTTTCTAAATTTATTTGGTTATCACTTACAATTTTAGCTAAAAATAAAGCGGTAGATGTTTTTACAAATTCTGAAGGTTGTACAGAAAAACTTCCGAATTGATACCAATTGGTTTGCCCTTTAATAGTTTTTCCTAATACAAACAAGCCGGCCAATGAGAGTATTCCTAAAACATAGTATATACTAGAATACTTTTCATAAATTTTAGCATCTAAAGAAAGTATCAGTATAACTAATGGAATTCCTAATATTATAAACAAGATTTGTTTTCCATAGGTTTGCGATAAATCAAAAATACTAGTTGGATTTAAAGGTAACGAGGAAGAATAAATATTCATCCATCCCATAATGACTAAAGAGATGTATAGTAATATGGTTATCCAATCTATGTTTGCTATGGTACTTTGATTTTTCATTTTATCTATTTATGGTAAATGGTTGACCACTTATAGGTTTTTGATACTCGAACTCTAAACTAGCTTCGAACATTCGTTTTTCTAAATCTTTTCTTTTAATACTATCACGACTACCCCTAATAAATTTTTCAATCATTAATGTTGCAATAGGAGCTCCATATCTAGTCCCCCAATATCCATTTTCTACAAATACTGCTAAAGCAATTTTAGGATTTTCTTTAGGAGCAAATGCAACAAATACGGAGTGGTCTGTCAGCTGTACCCTTTTTCCATTAATTTTAGTGAAGTTTTCTGCTGTTCCGGTTTTACCTGCAATTTCTATGTCATTTAGTTTATATTGACTTGCTGTACCAGAGTTGTATACATCAACCAAACCATTAATAATAGGATCAAAATGTCTTTTATCAATTGTAGTTTCGTGCTTGGTCGTAAATTTTTTATCGATTTCCTGACCTTTAATTTTTTTGATAATATGAGGTGTGTAATAATGTCCCCTATTTGCAACTGCTGCCATCATGTTAGCTAATTGTATTGGAGTCATACTTACTTCTCCCTGTCCAATGGAGTTAGAAATAATTGTTGTAGATCTCCACCCACCATTAGGATACCATTTATCATATGATTCTGATGTTGGTATGTGACCTTTTCTACCAGCAGGTAAATCGTAGCCCATAAAATTACCTAATCCAAAACTTTTTAAATGGTTTGCCCAAACATTTACCCCTTTTTTAGGGCCATACTTATCGATAATTAATTTATAGGTATTAGCAAAATAGGTGTTACACGATTTGTATATGGCTCTGTGTAATTGCATAGGTCCGGAGTCGTGGCATCTCATAAAGGCACCTCTTCCGTAATAAAATCCATGGTTACACATAAAAGCGGTTTTTTCATTTATAACGCCTTCTTGTAAACCAATTAATCCTGTCAATATTTTGAAAGGAGAACCCGGTGGATATTCCGCCATTAAACCTCTGTCATATAAAGGTTTGGTAATAGAGTCATTTTGTAATTTTGAGTAATTTTTTGATCGTTCACGACCTACTAATATTGAAGGATCGTAAGATGGAGCGGTAACTAATGCTAAAATCTCTCCTGTACTAGGTTCAATAGCTACAATTCCACCTCTTTTATTTACCATTAACTCTTCACCGTATTGTTGAAGTTCCGAATCAATACTAATGGTTATATCGCTTCCTTGTACAGCAACCGTATCGTAAATTCCGTTTTTATACGATCCAATTTCGCGGTTATGATTATCTCTTTGTCTATATTTTACACCTTTTGTCCCCCTTAAAACTTCTTCGTAGGACTTTTCGACACCTTGCATACCCATTAAATCCCCACTTCTATAGTATGGATTTTTTTGGATGATGGCATCGTTAACTTGTGCAATATAGCCAAAAATATTAGCTCCAACTTTCACTTGATAATCTCTTAAGTTTCTTTTTTGAATATAGAAACCTTCGAATTTTCTAATTTTTTCTTGAAAAGCAGCATACTCCATCTTATTTAGTTGAGGCAAAAATACAGATGGAAGCCTCGGACTATAAACTTTAGCTTTCTCAATCTTTTTTATAAAATCTTCTTTTGGAATATCCAAAAGTTTACAAAGTTCTAATGTATCTAGATTTTTTATTTCTCTAGGTATGACCATGATGTCATATGAAGGCTGATTGGCAACTAATAATTTACCATTTCGATCATATATATAACCCCTTTCCGGATAGTCGTAAACAATTTTTATTGCATTGTTTTCGGATTTTTTTACATACGAATCGTCAAGAATCTGTAAATAAAAAAGCCTTCCTATAATAACTAATGCAGCTATTATAATAAGAGATGGAAGTAGGGCTTTTCTTATCATTTATTAGGTTTAATT
>CAVBJB010000201.1:0-4174 GCA_963595625.1 Lachnospiraceae bacterium
ATACTTTATTTACAAGTGCGGATGTTATACACTCTAACATACAAGATTTTGGAATTTTAGGAAGCGCAGGTTTAAAAATAAGCAATTTATTTAAAGGGGCTGAAATATTAGAAATTGCAGGAAAGGCTAACATTGGTTCGTCTAAAGAACTAGCAAATCCTAATGATGTATTTTTTAATTTAACAGAGTTTGGTGCAGATGTGAAGTTAACGTTGCCTAGAATCTTCTTCCCTTTAAAAACTGATAACCTTATACCAAAAATAATGTTTCCAACCACACAAATTACTTTAGGTGCCTCTAGACAAAAAAATATAGGATTAGATAAAGAGAGCTTAAATGCAATTTTAAATTACAGTTGGAGACCTAAAAGATATAACAGCTTTAAATTTGATTTAATTAACATTCAATACATCAATAATTTAAACCCTAACAATTATTTTATTGTATATAAAAGTACATACAATAGATTGAATGAGATTGCTAAACAAAATTCAAACATAGTAAATCCTTCGTATTTTGGAAGTGATGGTAATTTAAATGCGACATCAGGAACTTTAAATTTTATTAATGATGTTGTAAACAGAAACATTACCTTATCAGATCAAGAAAATACAGCTGTTAGAAGTATTGGTGAACGTAGAAATAGATTAACAGAAAATAATTTAATTTTTTCTGCTAATATTACGTATCAAAAATCGTCTAAACAAAATCTACAAGATTTAGCCTTTTCTAGTTTCAGAACAAAGCTAGAATCTGCAGGTGCTGTTTTATCTCTTTTAGATAATAATAAAGAAAATAACCAATACGGTAACAGTACCTTTTTTAATGTGGCTTATTCTCAATATATAAAAGGAGAAGTAGAGTACATAAAACACTGGAAGCTTAGCAATACAAAATATATTTCAACAAGAATATTTGGAGGGTTAGCCGTTCCTTACGGAAACTCAAACAGTATCCCATTTATCCGCAGTTATTACTCTGGAGGAACCAACGATAACAGATCTTGGCAAGCATATTCACTAGGACCAGGAAGCTCTGGAGGAATAAACGATTTTAACGAAGCAAACATGAAGTTAGCCTTTTCATTAGAATATAGGTTTAATGTAGCCGGTAAACTTAACGGCGCCTTATTTACAGATATGGGTAACATTTGGAACGTGTTTGATAATGTCGAAGATCCTAAATCAAAATTTAGCGGAGTTAAATCTTTAAAAGATACCGCAATTGGTACAGGTATTGGAGCTCGATACGATTTTAATTTCTTTATTTTTAGACTAGATCTTGGATTTAAAGCTCATAATCCGGCGTATGTTGCTAATCAACGTTGGTTTAGAGATTATAATTTTGCACGATCAGTTGTAAATATTGGAATCAATTATCCTTTCTAATCTAAAGATTTTATTATTTTTGTCAACTATTATAACAACAACAACATGGCACACAATATTAAACCAGGAGTAGCGACTGGAGATCAAGTACAAGAAATATTTAATTATGCAAAACAAAAAGGCTTTGCATTACCAGCTGTAAATGTTACAAGTTCTAGCACTATTAACGGAGTTTTAGAAACTGCTGCAAAATTAAATGCGCCAGTTATTATTCAGTTCTCTAATGGTGGAGCTTCTTATATTGCAGGAAAAGGTTTATCAAACGAGAATCAAAAATCTGCTATTTTAGGATCTATTGCAGGTGCAAAACACATACATACATTAGCTGAAGCTTATGGTGCTACAGTTATTTTACATACAGATCACTGTGCTAAAAATCTTTTACCATGGATCGATGGTTTATTAGATGCAAGTGAGCAGTTTTATAAAGAAACAGGTAAACCTTTGTTTTCTTCTCACATGATTGATTTATCTGAAGAACCAATTGAAGAGAATATTGAAATTTCTAAACAATACCTTGAGCGTATGAGCAAAATAGGAATGACTTTAGAAATTGAATTAGGTATTACTGGAGGAGAAGAAGATGGTGTAGATAACTCTAACGTTGACTCATCTAAACTATATACTCAACCAGAAGAAGTTGCTTATGCTTATGAGGAGTTAATGAAAATTTCTCCGCGCTTTACTATTGCTGCAGCTTTTGGTAACGTACACGGTGTTTACAAACCAGGTAACGTTAAGCTAACTCCAAAGATTTTAGATAACTCTCAAAAATACGTACAAGAAAAATTCAACACCGGTGCAAATCCAGTTGATTTTGTTTTCCACGGAGGATCTGGATCAACTTTGGAAGAGATTAGAGAGGCTATATCTTACGGAGTTATTAAAATGAATATTGACACCGATTTACAATTTGCTTTTACAGAAGGTGCAAGAGATTATATTTTAGCTAAAAAAGATTATTTAATGACGCAAATTGGTAACCCAGAAGGTGAAGATGTGCCAAATAAAAAACATTACGATCCACGCAAATGGGTTCGCGAGGCTGAAATGACATTCAACAAACGTTTAGAAATTGCTTTTGCAGATCTAAACAATGTAAATACATTATAAAACAATACCGTAGTTGTAATACATACTTCTACCTAAAAAATATAATTATATGGCTTTAGCTTGGTTTAAAAGAACAGAAAAAGGGATTCAAACTGCTACAGAAGATAAAAAAGACGTTCCTAAAGGTTTATGGTATAAATCTCCAACAGGTAAGATTGTAGATTCGGACGAATTAGAAAAAAACTTATGGGTTTCTCCAGAAGATGATTTTCACGTTAGAATTGGATCTAAGGAGTATTTTAAAGTACTTTTTGATAATAATGAGTATACAGAAATTAATGCTAACATTACATCTAAAGATCCATTAGAATTTGTTGACAATAAAAAATACAGCGATCGTATTAAAGAGGTTACAGAAAAAACTAAATTAAACGATGCTATTACAACTGCAGTTGGAAAATCTAAAGGAAAAGATTTAGTTGTAGCTTGTATGGATTTTGCTTTTATTGGAGGTTCTATGGGATCTGTTGTAGGAGAAAAAATTGCAAGAGCAATTGACTATTGTATCGAAAATAAAACACCTTTTGTTTTAATTTCTAAATCAGGTGGAGCACGTATGATGGAGGCTGCATTCTCTTTAATGCAAATGGCTAAAACATCTGCAAAATTAGTTTTATTAGCAGAGGCAAAAATCCCTTACATATCTTTATGTACAGATCCAACTACGGGAGGTACAACAGCCTCTTACGCTATGTTAGGAGATATTAATATTGCAGAACCTGGAGCTTTAATTGGATTTGCAGGTCCTAGAATCGTTAAGGATACAACAGGTAAGGATTTACCAGAAGGTTTCCAAACGTCTGAATTTGTTTTAGAACATGGCTTCTTAGATTTTGTAACTCACAGAAAAGACCTTAAAAACAAAATAAACTTATATATAGATTTAGTTTTGAATCAAGAAATAAGATAAATAAAAAAATCTCTCTGAAATTTCAGAGAGATTTTTTTTAATTAAAACTATACAAAATTACATTCCACTACGTATAGCTTCTACTGGATCTAATTTGGAAGCTGAAAGTGCTGGTAACAGTCCTGATATTAAACCAATAAAAGCTGCTAAAGAGCTTCCTATAATTATATTTTTAACACTTAATATAAATTCAAAATCTAAAACTAAAGTAGCCACTAGAGATATCAACCAAACAAAAACTAATCCTACAATTCCTCCAAATAAAGAAAGAATAATAGCCTCAAATAAAAACTGAAATAAAATAAAATTCTTTTTAGCACCTAATGATTTTTGTATACCTATTAAATTTGTTCTTTCCTTAACAGATACGTACATAATATTAGCAATTCCAAAACCACCTACTAATAAAGAAAATCCACTAAGCACCCACCCCATTACATTTAATTGACCAACAATATTATCTACCATATCTGTAAAACCAGAAAATACATTTACAAAAAAGTTATCTTCCTGATTGGGTTTTAAACCGCGATACGATTTTATTTTTTGTCTAATTTCATCTTGAAATAAATCTGTATTATAACCTTTATACGGTTTTAAAACAATAGCTGGAGTTAAGGATTTATTATTATCTCCGAATATTTGTCGAATAAAATTTACAGGCACTACGGCTTTTTGATCAGGACTTCCGCTAATATTAACAGATCCACCTTTTTGAAAAACTCCAATCACCGTTAGTTTTTTTCCATACATACGTAAGGTC
>CAVBJB010000202.1:0-4169 GCA_963595625.1 Lachnospiraceae bacterium
ATCAGAATCGTAAATTCCGTCAACGCGAGTTCCTTTCATGATCACATCTGCACCTACCTCAATACCTCTTAAAACAGCAGCAGTATCTGTAGTAAAATATGGGTTACCTGTTCCGGCACCAAAGATTACGATTCTACCTTTTTCTAAGTGTCTTGTAGCTCTACGTTTAATATAAGGTTCTGCAATAGCTTCTATTTTTAAAGCGGTTTGCAATCTTGTTTGCATTCCTGCAGCCTCTAAAGCGCCTTGTAATGCCATACCATTAATAATGGTTGCTAACATACCCATGTAGTCTCCCTGAACTCGATCCATACCGTTAGATGCTCCAGCAACACCTCTAAAAATGTTACCTCCACCAATAACAATAGCAATCTCAATTCCTAAATCGTGAATTTGCTTAATTTCAGCAGCATACTCTGCCAATCTTTTAGGATCAATTCCGTATTGACGTTCACCCATTAAAGCCTCACCGCTTAACTTTAGAAGAATTCTCTTATATTTCATCTGATGTATAAATTCAATTGTGCAAATATAAAATTTTCTGAGCGTATTTCTAGGATATTAGGCCTATAAATTTAAAGGGTCTAGTTTTTCGAATTCTATTTTAGCGGTTTGATAACCTATGGCGTAAATTTCTTGCATTATTTTTTTATTGGTTTCAAAAGTACTGTAAGTGGCCAATTCTTCCGGTTGTATTAAGACATCACAATAGGCAAACTTACTTTGATTTAGTTGATGTTGCATTAAATCTAAAGAGTAGGTCATGATGTTTTTTATAGAATTTAAATACGTATTGTCTATTTTTTGTAACGGACTCACGTAGGATCCTATTAAAAAGTCACAACGCCCCTGTATGGTATCGGTCGGGAAATGGTTTAAAATACCACCATCACTGTATATGCTTCCTTTAATTTTATACGGAGATAATACACCAGGAAATGCACAAGATGCTAATATGGCATCTACAATTTTAGTTTCGGGATCAAAAATTTTAATACGTTGCCTAACCATATCTGTAGCGCAAATATTAACGGTTATATTTAGCTCTCCAATTTTATGATCTTTAAATATGTCGTCAAATATGGTTTTAAAGGAATAAGAATCTATAAATCCGGCTTTGCGTAGGGTAAAATATTTCCATTTAAAAATATCTATGGTTTGTACAAAGCGTAAAATTTCTTGTGGAGCATACCCCCAAGCATACAAACATGCAGCAATTGAGCCGGCGCTGGTACAAGAAATCATATTTGGTTTAATTTCTAACTCGTCTAAATAGGCTAATACTCCGGCATGAGCTACACCTTTTGTACCTCCTCCAGATAAGGTTAGTCCTATTGATTTATTTTTAAAAATCATTTTTGATTTATTTTCTTTAAAATTAAAATAATTATATATATCCTTGCTAAAATTTTACTCACTAACTATGAATTTATTTACTAACGCAAAATTCTTTAATTATAAAGACTACAGAAATCATGTAGAGCAAGATTTAGAAAAAAAATTACAAAGCGAAGATGCGGATTCAGACGAATTGATTCCGTATATACAGTTAAACCAAACGAGAATGAATCGTTTGGATAAAACGATTGCTTTACCAGAGGATGTAATGTCTGAGTTAAATAGTTTAAAAAATACGTATGTTTTTTATGTCATTTCTGAAGGGTGGTGTGGAGATGCTGCACAACTAGTACCTATTATTAATTGTATGGTAGAGGGGGCACCAACCATTGACTTACGAATTATTTTAAGGGACGATAATTTAGATATTATGGATCAATATTTAACCAATGTTTCTCGATCTATCCCTAAATTAATAATTTTTGATGCAAATGGAAATGAAGTTGCTACTTGGGGACCAAGACCCAAACCTGCAGCTCAATTAGTTGTAGATTTAAAAGGTCAATATGGTGGAATAACAAAAGAAGTTAAAGAAGGTTTACAAAGATGGTATAATACGGACAAAGGATATACTACTATGAAAGAAATTCTGGAACTAATTAAATAAAAAAATCACGGGTAACCCCCCGTGATTTTTAGTTTAAGCTACCAAGTATTTTTATTTTAGGATCCAAGCTCATGCCTCCTGGGTTACAACCTAACTGTCCCTCGGGTATATCGATTCCTTGTGTTTTAAAGTGTTCAACCCAAATAGGGAAATAGTCTTTAGACTTAGGTTCTTTATATGTCATGGGGTAGAGCGTAAAAAAAGGTTTTCCGTAGGCATGTAAAAAGGCATCGTATATAAGTTCAGAACAATAATATTTGTTGTTGTTGTAAATAAAATCATTATCGTAAGGAACGCCAATTTGGTCATACGCAAATTTAACAGCTGCAGAGATTAAATGTTCATGCTCTTTTTTAAGTCGGCCCACAAACATTTGGTATTTGGTGTACTGAATAAAATCTCTAAGTCTGGTTTTTCTCACTGCTTCACCAGCGGCTTCAATTACCCATAAAACACCTTGCTCCTCAACCACTAACCCCATGTGATTAAAACTTAATCCGTCATATCCATGCGTTACTGCGTTAATAGCCTCGCACATGGGACCACAAGTTAGGTTCTGGAAAATTAAATCGCCGTGTTTTACTTTTATTTTTTGCGCGTAGAGTAGTGTAGTGGTACTTAATAACAAGAATAACAAATACCTTTTCATTTTTAAATATAAATTAGCAATAAGCTAATTTATATATTTTAATTGGACTCTTAGTTCTACTTCTTCAGAATTTGTTTTTAAAGGATTCACTTCAAATTGTAAAGCTGCGAATTCGTATTTTTCTTTTAAGTATTCATATAAGTCTGTAAAGTCTTCCATATCCACATCTTGTTCCGGATTTAATTGAAACTCCACGTTAAGTTTTTTAAAATCGGATTGGTCAAGATCAGCTTGTTTTACAAATTCCTTTATAGATTTTAAAGTCTCGTAAATTTTACCTTCAAAAGTTTCACGTATACTCATAACTATTATGTTTTGTTATTTTTTATTTTGGTGAAACAAAGATGAGGTTGGTAAAAGACAAAATATGACGCTTGATGTATTTTCTAGCTGCGTTAGCGGGAGTAGCGGCATCCTTTTGTTTTATGCTGAGGTGACGAGGTATAAAACAAAAGATAGAGCGGAGCACGCGACCCGCCCATTAAAAGGCGGGTAACGCCCAAAAACAAAAAAAGAAGCTTATTCAGCTTCTTTATAATTTGGGTTGTATGTTTTTTCGAAATCTGTAGGATGTACGGCATTTGTAACATCAAAAGTTCCAATTTTTGTACGTCTTAAGGCTGTTAAATGCCCGCCTGATTGTAGGGCTTTACCAAAGTCAAAAGCTAGGGAACGTATGTAAGTACCTTTGCTACAAACTACTCTAAAGTCAATTTCTGGTAAGGCTACACGTGTTAATTCGAATTCTATAATTTCTATTTTGCGTGAGGCAATTTCTACCTCTTCGCCTGCGCGAGCATGTTCGTATAAACGTTTTCCGTCTTTTTTAAGTGCCGAAAATACGGGAGGAACTTGGTCTATAACTCCGATAAATTGTTGACGTGCGGCCTCAATTAATTCTGGAGTAATGTGATCTGTAGGAAAAGTATTGTCAACTTCTGTTTCTAAATCGTAAGAAGGAGTTGTGGCTCCTACAAAAATAGTTCCGGTGTATTCTTTAACTTGCCCCTGTAAATCTGGGATTCGTTTTGTAAATTTTCCTGTACAAATTATTAATAAACCACTGGCTAAAGGATCTAACGTTCCGGCATGGCCAATTTTAAACTTTTTAGGTAACCCCAAGTTTTTTATTAAGGCGTATTTTACTTTGTTAACGGCTTGGAAAGAAGACCATGTAAGGGGTTTGTCTATTAACAAAACCTGACCTTCCTGAAATTGTTCCGGAGTTAATTGCTCCATTATTGTATAAATTTAAAATATATAAGTAAGGCAATACCTACTACAATGCGGTAGTAACCCCAAAATTTGAATCCGTATTTTTTTATCATTCCTATAAAGAATTTTATAGCAACAATGGATACTAAAAAGGCAATTAAACTCCCTAATAAAAAGATAGTTAAGTTGTTGCCTTGTAGTAAAAGTTCGTACCCTGGCGTTTCTGTAATTCCGTATTTTTTAATAACGATAGAATATGTAGTTACAGCTAACATGGTTGGTACGGCTAAAAAGAAAGAA
>CAVBJB010000203.1:0-4095 GCA_963595625.1 Lachnospiraceae bacterium
AAGTTGGATATGTGGAGGCCACCCCTATTCAGGAAAAAGTTATACCCGATGTAATTTCAGGTAACGATATTGTTGGTTGTGCTCAAACGGGAACAGGTAAAACAGCTGCGTTTGCAATTCCTTTAATAAATTCATTACACAGAATTGTTGGATCTGGTAAAAAAGTTAAATATATACGTAGTGTAATTTTAGCCCCTACAAGAGAACTTGCTCAACAGCTTGCTGAAAATATTAATTTATTTACGACTTATACTAGTATTAAAACATTAGTCATTTATGGTGGCGTAAATCAAGTACCACAAGTAAACCAATTAAAAGAAGGTGTTGATATTTTAATTGCTACGCCGGGTCGTTTTTTAGACTTGTACAAGCAAGGTTTTATAAACTTAAATCATATGCACCATTTAGTTATAGATGAAGCAGATTTAATGTTTGATATGGGGTTTATAAATGATGTAAAAAAAGTAATTAAGCTTACTCCGGAAAATAGACAAACTCTTTTATTCTCGGCTACTATGCCACTAGCAGTTCGAGAATTGGCTGATGAATTTTTAACGAGACCCAAATATATATCTGTAGATCCAATCTCATCAGCATCAGACAATGTTTCTCATAGAGCTTATTTGGTTGAAAAAGAGAATAAAAGAAACCTTTTAAATCATATCATAAAAACCGATGATTTAAAAAATATTTTGGTTTTTGTTAGAACTAAAAATAGTGCAGATGCAACTAAAGAATCTTTAATAAAAAACGGAATTAAAGCCGATAGTATACACGGTGATAAATCACAATCAGCGAGAAACGCCGTTCTTGAATCTTTTAAAAACAAAGAAATAGATGTATTAATTGCAACAGATGTTGCGGCAAGAGGTATTGATATTGAAGGTTTACCCTTAGTTATCAATATGGATTTACCCAATATTGCAGAGACTTTTGTACATAGAATTGGTAGAACTGGTAGAGCTGGATCCAATGGGTTAGCCATCTCTTTTTGTTCTAAAGATGAGAAGACTTATTTAATTGATATAGAAAAGCATTTAAGGTTTAAAATTAAAATTGCTAAAGATAATCCGTTTCCTTGGAGAGAAGTTGGTAACGAGAATGAAGTGAAAAAAGATTATAGAAAAAAATATAATCCTAACTCTAAACCATCCGGAAATTCAAGTAGAAAATCTGACAACTCTAAAAAAAATAAAAAACGTTGGTATTAACCAAATTATATAAAAAAAGGCTAGCCATGGTAATGGACTAGCCTTTTTTAATTACTCAAAACTTAAAGCTCAAAAGCAAAGCTTTATTTATTTCCCCATGGCAATATTAGGAAAATTAATTATTATAAAAAGTATGACTTTGTAAACGTTGTGTTTTTTCAAATTAATGTAGAGATATCTACAACAAGTGTCATTATTTTAATTAAAATTGTAATTGATAAATCTCCTCTAATTGTTCATTAGATGATAAATTAACATCTAAATCTGTTACATATCCTGAATTGATTCCATATACCCAACCATGTATACTTAACTCTTGGTTATTATTCCACGCATTTTGTACAATTGATGTTTTTGCTAAATCATACACTTGTTCTTTTACGTTAATCTCTACAAACTTGTTGAATCTTTCGTTTTCATCTTGAATAACGTCTAATTCTTCTTTATGTAAACGGTAAACATTTTTAATATGACGTAACCAGTTATCAATTAATCCTAAAGAAGTGTTACCCATTGCGGCTTTAATTCCACCACAACCATAGTGCCCACATACAATGATATGTTTAACTTTTAAATGATTGACAGCATAATCTAATACAGATAGCATATTCATATCATTATTAATAACCATATTTGCAATATTGCGGTGAACAAAAACTTCACCTGCTTTAGCACCTATTATTTCGTTTGCTGGTACTCTAGAGTCAGAACATCCAATCCATAATAAAGGAGGTTGTTGTCCTTTTGCTAAACCTTCAAAGAAGGTTGGATCATTCGCTAAAGTATTTTCTACCCAATTTTTATTGTTCTCTAATATTTTTTTGTAAAAATCGCTATGTTGTGTCATGATATGTTTTATTAGTAAGTAAGTTATACAGATTTTGTTAAGTTATCAATAACTTCTTTATGAGAAGTCTGAGCTTTTTGTCTGTAATCAATTATGTTTTGGTGATCGATATGAATTTTATTTGAACTTAATTCAGAATTTTCCAACTCATAGGCTTCCTTAAAGCTGATAAGTTTTAAATCGATATTTTTTTCAGGAGCTTTAACGTCTCTAAATTCTTTTATTAAATCTAATACATCGTGAGCTATATAAACAGTGTCAGAGGCGTTAATAATAACTTTAGAATTTTCCGGTATACTGTTTAAAGTATTTTTAATAGCTGCTTTATTTAAAAAAGAAACTTCTTGAGCTAAGTCTATTGAAATAATATCGCCTTCTGTATAATCTTCTTTTCTAAAGTAGTAAGCTCTCTTTAAATTTCCTCTCAATATAAATAATATTGAAATCACCATTCCTAGGGCAACCGCTTTAAGTAAGTCTAAAAACACTACTGACAACAAAGTTGCAATGAAGGGGATAAATTGGTATTTACCTTTGTGCCAAAAATGTAATATTATAGATGGTTTAGCTAATTTATATCCCACCAAAATTAATACTGCTGATAATGTAGCTAGAGGAATTTTATTTAAAATGAAAGGGATTGAAACTGCGCATATTAAAAGTAATACCCCATGAACTACTGCAGACATTTTAGTTCTTGCTCCAGCGTTAATATTAGCAGATGATCTAACAACTACAGAGGTCATTGGTAAACCACCAAGTAATGAACTTACCATATTTCCAATTCCTTGAGCTTTTAACTCATTATTTGTATCTGTAACTCTTTTTTCAGTATCCAAACGGTCAGAAGCTTCAATACATAATAATGATTCAATAGAGGCAACAATTGCTATTGTTATTGCAACTACCCATACTGCAGAGTTTGTAATTGCAGAGAAATCAGGAAATAAAAATATTGCTTTAAAATCATCTATTGAGTTAGCTATGGGTAATCGCACCAATTGTTTTTCATCTAAAATAGCAAGATTAGATCCTGTGCTTATAAATAATTCATTTAACAAAATCCCTACAACTACAGCAACCAATGCGCCTGGAACAACTTTAATTTTCTTTAAAAAAGTAATATTATCCCATGCAAGTAATATTGCTATAGAAACTACAGAAATAATTAAAGCTCCAAAGTGGATATTAGCAAATAAATCTGGAACTGCAGTCGTAAAATTATGAAGCCCAATTTTTTGAGTATATCCAAAGGCTAAAGGGAATTGTTGTAATAAGATCATTAAACCAATACCAGCTAACATCCCCTCGATAACATTGTTGGGGAAATAATTAGATATGGCACCTGCTTTTAGAAAACCTAGTATTAATTGAATTATACCAGCTAAAAACACAGCTAATAAAAATACATTAAAGGCATCAAACTGCAAAATTGCAGTTAAAACAATTGCTGTAAGACCTGCAGCTGGTCCAGAAACTGAAACATGAGATTTACTAAGTAATCCCACTACGATACCCCCAACAACACCCGAGATAATTCCTGAAAATAAGGGTGCGCCAGAGGCCATTGCAATACCCAAACATAAAGGCAAAGCAACTAAGAACACAACTAAACCTGATGCAAAATCAGCTTTTAGGTGCCCAAAAATATTAACTTTAGATGACATAAAATCAGTTAATTGAAAAACATTAATATTTATTTTTTTTATAAAAAAAGCAATAAAATCCTAGACCTTTTTAAAAGACCTTAGAAATAATTAATGTTATACCAATTCTGGAGGTGGAGAATAAGTGTCTTCGTAAACAGAAATTATGTTTACTATGTAAGTACGATTGATTTTATTTTTTTTTGAAAATTCAAATAATACAAATTCATTGGAATTGCTAAAATGGATATCTTTAAAAACTTCTTCGTAAGTTTTTACTTGATTTTCAGTTTCCTCTTCAGTAAGGTTATAACTAATTGATACATTAGTATCATCCCCAACTATATAAGAAATAGTTGGCAGCGATAGGAACATCATCCATATTAAAATG
>CAVBJB010000204.1:0-4094 GCA_963595625.1 Lachnospiraceae bacterium
CTTGGTTGATTTTTATATTTATGATAAAGCTGGTAGGCGAGGGGCACGCCCAAATTTTTAAAAATATTTTTTTTATTTTTTTTGTGTTTGCTGTTGTTAAAAAGGTTTAGTATTTTTAATTGTTGATGTTTAAAGGGTATATGGTTTTTAAACTTTATATTTGTATTTCACTAAAAAGGTTATGGAGGTAAAATTAAATAAACCGATTTGTTTTTTTGATTTAGAGACAACAGGCATTGAGGTTGCAAAGGATAAAATTGTTGAAATTTCGATTTTAAAGGTTTTTCCGAACGGAAATAAAGAGAGTAAAACGTGGTTGGTGAATCCGGAGATGCCTATTCCGGCAAAGTCTTCTGAGATTCATGGTATTACGGATGAGCGTGTGGCTAATGAACCTACGTTTAAGCAATTGGCTCCGCAGATTTATGCAATGATTAAGGATTCGGACCTTGGAGGATTTAATTCGGATCGTTTTGATATTCCGCTTTTGGTGGAGGAGTTGTTGCGTGCGGGGGTTGATTTTGATATGAAAAATTGTGTGACGGTTGATGTGCAAACTATTTTTCATAAAAAAGAGGAACGTACGTTAAGCGCTGCGTATAAATTTTATTGTGGTAAAACGTTAGATAATGCGCACTCTGCTGCTGCTGATACGGAGGCTACGTATGAAATTTTTAAAGCGCAGTTGGAACGTTACGAGGATTTACCAAGAGATATTAAAGGGATTAGTGAGTATACGACTCGAAAAAAATCGGTTGATTTTGCTGGATTTATTGGATTGAATGAGGATGGTAAAGAGATTTTTACCTTTGGAAAACATAAAGGTAATTTAGTTGAGGATGTTTTAGAGACTGAGCCTGGTTATTTTGGTTGGATCCAGAATGCGGAATTTCCGTTATATACTAAAAAGGTTTTAACGGGTATTAAATTAAGAAAGTTAAGTACAAAATTATAAGTGAATGAAGATTGTTTGTATAGGCCGTAATTATGTTGATCATATTGAGGAATTAAATAATGAAAGACCAGAGGCTCCGGTAGTTTTTTTAAAACCAGATACTGCTATTTTACCAAAACAATTCCCATTTTATATTCCTGAGTTTACTGAGGATTTACATTATGAGGCTGAAATTGTTTTAAAAGTTTGTAAAGTAGGAAAGTATATTGATGCAAAATTTGCGAGAAATTATTACAACGAGGTTACTATTGGTATAGATTTTACAGCTCGTGATTTACAAAGTAAATTAAAAGCTAAAGGTTTACCTTGGGAAATTGCAAAAGGTTTTGATGGGTCTGCAGTATTAGGAAATTTTACTGCCATTGAGGATTATGATGCCTTACAGAATTTAGATTTTGAATTGCATAAAAACAATGAGGTTGTGCAACGTGGTAACACAAGTCACATGATTTGGAATTTTGATGAGATTGTTGCGTATGTATCGCAATTTTTTACATTAAAAACAGGAGATTTAATTTTTACAGGAACTCCTGCAGGTGTTGGCCCAGTAAAACAAAACGATGTTTTAGAAGGGTTTATAAGTGACAAAAAACAATTAAGATTAGCTATTAAATAATGCCTTTACACTATAACTTAGCCAAAGTTTACGAACTATCTGATAATGATCCGGAATTTGCTTTAAGTATTGTTGGACTTTTTTTGGAAGAAGTTCCGCCAGAAGTAAAACTTATAAAAGAGGGAATTGAGGATAATGATCATGAAAAAGTGTACCAAGCGGCACACAAAATAAAACCTACTTTAGATTTATTAGGATTATTTACTGCTTATGAAAATAATCAAAAAATAATGCAATGGACCAAAGACAAAGGTCAGCGTAAAGCCATTATTGAAATTTATAAAGAATTAAAACAACAAGTGGACGACGCAGCCAAAGAAATAAAAAAAGATTTTAATATCTAAAAACAAAAAAACAGCTTTATATTTGGTTATAAAGCTGTTTTATTTTTTATGAAAGCAAGTATAGTAACTATAGGAGACGAAATACTTATTGGACAAATTATAGATACCAATAGTCAATATATAGCCAAACAATTGGATGGTTTGGGTTTTGAAATTGTTGAGGCACTCTCGATAGCAGATAAGGAAGAAGCTATTGAAAATATGCTTTTACGTTACCAAGATAAAGTGGATTTAGTGGTGATAACGGGTGGTTTAGGCCCTACAAAAGACGATGTTACTAAAAAAACTTTATGTAAATTTTTTAAAGATGAATTGGTAGTTGATGAACAGGTGTTAAAACATGTAACTGATTTAATAGAAGGTGTTTACAAGCGTCCGATTACAGAAATAAACAAGCTGCAAGCCCACGTTCCGAGCCGTGCAAAAGTACTTTTTAATAAAGTTGGTACAGCTCCTGGTATGATTTTGCAAAATAATAAAACTTTTTTTATATCTTTGCCGGGCGTTCCATATGAGATGAAGTATATCATCGAAAATGAACTTAAGCCTTGGGTCATTACAAATTTTGATGCGTTTTACAACGTACATCAATCTATAATAACACAAGGTGTAGGAGAAAGTTTGCTGGCAGAACGAATAGCGGATTGGGAAAATAATTTACCTAATACTATTAAGTTAGCCTACTTACCAAGCCCGGGAATGGTAAAATTACGATTGTCGAGCTCAGGAAAAGATAAGCAAGCTGTTGAGCGATCAATTGCCGATCAAGTGAATATGCTAGCCTTGATTATTGGTGATTGTATAGTAAGTTATGATGAGCAGCTTCCACTACCATATCAAATTTACTCATTGCTTAACTCCAAAAACCAAACTATAGCGTTAGCAGAAAGTTGTACGGGAGGTAAATTGGCAGCATGTTTTACGGAGATTCCAGGAATCTCGAATGTTTTTAGAGGCGGTATAATACCTTATGCAACCGATACGAAAGTAAAACTTCTGGGTGTTTCTCAAGATACAATTTCTCAAGAGACTGTAGTAAGTGCAGGTGTTGCCATGGAAATGGCATTACAAGCAAAAATAAAATTTCAAACGGATTACGCTATTGCTAGCACCGGGAATGCAGGCCCTTCTAAAGGGGATTCTGATGCAGATGTTGGAACTGTTTACATTGGAATTGCAACACCCACAGGGACATTTAGCGAAAAATTTATGTTTGGACAACCACGAGAAAAAGTAGTAAAATCAGCGGTAAACAAAGCTTTGGAACTTGTTTATAAAGAATTAATTAAAAATATTTAATTAATATTTGTAAAAAAGAATTCTTTTTGCTTTCTTTGCACCCTGATTTTAGATAACGTATTAAAGATAATAATAATGTCAAGAGTTTGTGAATTAACAGGTAAGAGAGCAATGGTTGGTAACAACGTTTCTCACGCTATGAACAAAACTAAAAGAAAGTTCAGCGTTAACTTATTCAAGAAACGTTTTTATATTGCTGAAGAAGATAGATGGGTTACTTTAAAAGTTTCTGCTTCTGCTATCAAAACTATCAACAAAAAAGGTATTTTAGCAGCATTAAAAGATGCTAAAGCTAACGGAATTGTTAAATAATTTCTGTAACCTAAAAAAAATACATTACAATGGCAAAGAAAAGTAAAGGTAATAGAATCCAAGTGATTTTAGAATGTACTGAACATAAAGCATCAGGTGTTGCTGGAACTTCAAGATACATCACTACTAAAAATAAAAAGAATACTCCAGATAGATTAGAGATTAAAAAATTTAATCCAATCTTAAAAAGAGTAACTGTTCATAAAGAAATTAAATAATTGTAAGTCATGGCAAAGAAAACCGTAGCAACTTTACAGACTGCTTCTAAAAGATTAACTAAAGCAATCAAAATGGTGAAATCACCAAAAACTGGTGCTTATACTTTCGTAGAAGCTGTAATGTCTCCTGAATTAGTAGACGAATTCTTAAAAAAGAAATAATTTATAGAATATATATTAAAAACCAACTTTTCTAAGTTGGTTTTTTTTTTGCTGTATATCTCAATAAAAAAAACATCTACCTTATTAAAGACAGATGTTTTTATTATTTGTTCTTTTCTATTTTTTCTTGAAGGATTTTAATCTCATCCCTAAGCTTGGCCGCTTGCATAAAATCTAAATCTTTAGCG
>CAVBJB010000205.1:0-4081 GCA_963595625.1 Lachnospiraceae bacterium
ATGTAGTGTAAATATTAAAAATGTTACACGTATTAATTAAAAAATACTAAAACTAAAAATTCTCAAAAAAAAAATAAAAAATAAGCTATTTACGGAAGTATTATTTTGATTATTATCAATACAATATCTACTTTTGCAAAACTAAAACACAACAACACAATGAACACTACTAAACAAATTAAAGCTGCTCTTATATCGGTATTTGATAAAGAGGGATTAGAACCTATTGTAAAAAAACTGAACGACTTAGGAGTTACAATATACTCTACTGGAGGAACAGAAGAATTTATTAAAAATTTAAATATCGACGTAGTTCCGGTAGAAGATGTTACCTCTTACCCATCAATTTTAGGAGGAAGAGTAAAAACATTACACCCAAAAATTTTTGGTGGTATTTTGAACAGACAAGATCATGAGGGTGATGTGGCACAAATGCAAGAATTTAATATCCCTCAAATAGATTTAGTAATTGTTGATTTATATCCTTTTGAGAAAACGGTAGCATCTGGTGCAAGTGAAGCTGATATTATTGAGAAAATTGATATTGGTGGAATCTCATTAATTAGAGCTGCTGCTAAAAACTTTAAAGATACTGTTATTGTAGCATCAGTTAACGAGTATGCAACGTTTTTAGATATATTAACTAATGGAGAAGGTAATACAACTTTAGAACAAAGAAAATACTTTGCGACTAAAGCATTTCATACTTCGTCGCATTACGATTCTGCTATATTTAATTATTTTAACACAGACGAAAACACACTAAAAATAAGTGTTGACGAGAGTAATGTGTTAAGATATGGTGAAAATCCACATCAAAAAGGAAATTTTTTCGGAAATTTAAACCAAATGTTTTCTAAGTTACATGGTAAAGAACTATCTTACAATAATTTATTAGATGTAGATGCGGCTGTAAATTTAATGGGAGAATTTAAAAATGACGACCCAACGTTTGCAATTTTAAAACACAATAATGCTTGTGGATTAGCTACAAGACCTACAGTTAAACAAGCATATCTAGATGCTTTAGCTGGAGATCCTACCTCAGCATTTGGGGGTGTTTTAATTTCGAATTCAAAAATTGATGAAGCAGCAGCGCTAGAAATTAATAAATTATTTTGTGAAATAGTAATTGCTCCAGCTTATGATGCTAATGCTGTAACTATTTTACAAGAAAAGAAAAACAGAATTATTTTAATTCAAAACCAAGTTGAATTACCGAGTAAACAGGTAAGAACTTGCTTAAACGGATATTTAGTTCAAGACAAAGATTTAATAACTGATAGTCAAGAAATGCTAAAAGTAGTTACTGAAAAGGCACCGTCAACGCAAGAAGTGGCAGATATGCTGTTTGCATCTAAAATTAGCAAACACACAAAATCTAACACTATTGTTTTTGCTAAAAACGGGCAATTAATAGCTTCAGGAACAGGACAAACATCAAGAGTAGATGCTTTAAAACAAGCCGTTGACAAAGCAAATGCTTTTAATTTTGATTTAAACGGTGCTGTAATGGCTAGTGATGCATTCTTTCCGTTTCCGGATTGTGTAGAATTAGCAAAAAATGCAGGAATAACTGCTGTTATTCAGCCAGGTGGATCAATAAAAGATGAATTAAGTATAAATTATTGCAATGAAAATAATTTAGCTATGGTCTTAACCGGAGTACGTCATTTCAAACACTAAATTTAGTATCTTTGTAGGCTTATTTTTTGATAATAATATAACCATTTTTATAATATGGGATTTTTTGATTTCATGACCGAGGATATCGCAATTGACCTTGGTACAGCGAATACACTTATAATACATAACGATAAGGTTGTTATTGACAGCCCATCTATCGTAGCACGTGACAGAGTTTCTGGTAAAATCATTGCGGTTGGATCTGAGGCAAATAAAATGCAAGGTAAAACGCATGAAAACATTAAAACGATACGTCCGTTAAAGGATGGTGTAATTGCAGATTTCGATGCTTCGGAAAAAATGATTAATTTATTTATTAATAGTATTCCTGCATTAAAAAAGAAAATGTTTACGCCTGCGTTACGTATGGTTGTATGTATTCCGTCTGGAATTACTGAAGTGGAAATGCGTGCTGTAAAAGAATCTTGTGAACGTGTAAACGGTAAAGAAGTATACTTAATCCACGAGCCAATGGCAGCAGCAATTGGTATTGGTGTAGACATTATGCAACCTAAGGGAAACATGATTGTAGACATAGGTGGTGGTACTACTGAGATTGCAGTTATTGCTTTAGGAGGTATTGTTTGTGATAATTCAGTAAAAATTGCTGGAGATGTATTTACAAATGATATTATTTACTACATGCGTACGCAACACAACTTATTTGTTGGTGAAGGTACAGCTGAAAAAATTAAGATTCAAGTTGGAGCAGCTATCGAAGATTTAGATACGCCACCAGATGATATGTCAGTTCAAGGTCGAGATTTATTAACAGGAAAACCAAAACAAGTAGATATTTCATACAGAGAAATTGCTAAAGCTTTAGATAAATCTATCTTACGTATCGAGGACGCTGTTATGGAAACATTATCAAGAACTCCTCCAGAGTTAGCAGCAGATATCTACAACACAGGTATTTATTTAGCAGGTGGAGGTTCTATGTTAAGAGGTTTAGACAAACGTATCTCTCAAAAAACGGATTTACCAGTATACATTGCCGAAGATCCATTACGTGCGGTAGTACGCGGAACAGGTATGGCTTTAAAGAATTTAAACAAGTTCAAAAGTATATTGATTAAATAGAAAATAGCATATGCAGCAAATATTAAATTATATCATTAAAAACAGCAACAAGTTGCTGTTTTTGCTGCTTTTGTGTGTTTCGTTGTTTTTAACTGTACAATCACACTCATACCATCGCAGTAAAATAGTTACTTCAGCCAACTTTTTAAGCGGTGGAGTATATCAACAAATAAGTAATATAAAAGATTATTTTAATCTAAAAGAGCAAAACGATCAACTTGCTCTAGAAAATGCTTATCTTAAAACGATTCTTTACAATAAAACGGATACCGTTTTAAACTCTTCTAATAATCTTCCAAAAAAAATAACGTATAAGCACACGCTTTATAAAGTTACTATAGCAAAGGTTATTAATAATTCTTACAACAATCCTAACAACTACATTACTGTAAATAAAGGTTCTAAATCTTTTATTACTTCCGATATGGGTGTAGTTAATGATTTAGGAATTGTAGGTATTATAGAAAAAGTTTCTAAAAACTATGCAACTGTACAAAGTATTTTAAATACAAAATCTCAGATTAATGCTAAAGTTAAAAATTCAAATCATTTTGGATCTTTAACTTGGAATGCAAAAAATGTAGGATATGTACAGTTAATTGATGTTCCAAGACTTGCAAATATCCGTAAAGGAGACACAATTGTTACTGGAGGCCGATCTACTATTTTTCCTCAAGATATTCCTATTGGAAAAATTGAAAAACTGTACTTAGATACAGAAACTAATAATTATACTATTGATGTGCGTCTATTTAATGATATGACAAACTTAGGGAATGTGTATATTATTGAGAATGTTAACAAAACAGAAATAGAAACTTTAGAACAAGAAACTAAACCAAATGAATAGTATCCTTATTCAAAATTCCGTTCGATTTGTAGTTTTATTAGCCTTACAGATTTTCATATTTAACAATATAAATTTCAATGGTTATATAAATCCTTATCCCTATGTTCTGTACATTTTATTATATCCTGTAAATGCAAATAAAAACTTATTATTACTAGGTAGTTTTGCTCTAGGTATAGTAATGGATATGTTTATGAATACGGGGGGAGTACATACTACTGCATGTATTGTTTTGGCATTTTTAAGACCAACCATTTTAAAGTTTACCTTTGGATTAAGTTATGAATACCAAACTGTAAGAGTTGCAGACAAACTTTCATCAGAGCGTTTTATGTATATATTAATTTCAATTTTAATACATCATATAATACTTTTTACGCTAGAAATTTTTAAATTTAATTTTATAATCGATATAACAATCAGAACGTTACTATCCACACTCTTTACATTAATCATCAGTAT
>CAVBJB010000206.1:0-4061 GCA_963595625.1 Lachnospiraceae bacterium
AATTAAAGAAGAAATTTGCGTAGGAATATCCTCGCCATCAGCATCCATTACAACAACAAAGTCATAATCAGAAATTTCATTATAAATAAATTGCAATCCTATTGCAATTGCTCTTTGATGAGAAACATTAATTTTAAGATTTAAAATCTTAAGAAGATTGATGTTAGCAAAAGAGTCTTTATCGTAATAAATTTCTTGTGTAGAAAAATCATTTACAATAATTACATTATGCTCGTAAGTACTAAGTTTAGAAATTTCTTGTAAGAGTTTTTCTAAACTCTCCCAATCATTAAAAACAGGAATAACATAGTAAATTTTCATAATTGGTTTTATTTTATCTCTAAAACACTATATTTTGGTCGTTTGGCTGGGGTTGGATATTGGCTTGCTGGTATTGGGTTTACTTTGATTTTAATATTATTTTCTTTAAAAATAGCTAAAGCAAATTCATACCAACTACAAATTTTAGCATCGGCATAATTGTGTATACCAAAATCTGTATTTTTATTTTTTATTAAATCAAGTAAATAAACGGCTAGGTTAGGCGCATAAGTAGGACGGCCTATTTGATCGTTTACTACAGAAATTTCATCTCTGGTTTCAGCTAAACGTAGCATGGTTTTTTGGAAATTATTTCCAAATTCCGAATAAACCCATGAGGTACGTACTATAAAATACTTTTGTAAAATTTCCGCTATTTCTTCTTCTCCCTTTAATTTAGATAATCCATATATATTTATTGGATTAGTAGTGTCAGTTGTTTTATAAGGAGAAGAATTTTCGCCATCAAAAACAAAGTCTGTAGAAACGTGGAGTAGGGTAGCCTCAAAATCTTTACAAACCAAGGCTAAGTTTTTAGCACCTGTTTGGTTAACTAAAAATGCATTTTCTTGATCTGTTTCTGCTTTATCAACTGCCGTATATGCTGCCGTATTAATACAGTATTGCGGTTTAAATTTCTCAAAGGCAACTTTACATGAATCTAAATTAGTAATGTCTAATTCTTGAGAATTTTGATAGATAAAAGTAAATTCAGGATAATTAGATTCTACTTTTTTAATAGATTGTCCTAATTGACCGTTAGCTCCAGTTACTAAAATTACCATATTTTACGTGCGTTAGATAAAGTTGGTAAAATTTCGTCTTTCTCAGATACTAAAAAGTCAATCCCCTCAAGTTTCCAATCCACATTAATTTCTGGGCAGTTATAAATAATACCGCCTTCAGATTCTTTATTGTAAAAGTTATCACATTTATAGAAGAAGGTTGCTGTTTCTGATAACACAACAAAACCATGTGCAAAACCACGAGGAATAAACAATTGCTTTTGATTCTCTGCAGTTAACTCAACTGCTACATATTGACCATACGTTTCAGAATCGGGTCTAATATCCACAGCAACATCTAAAACAGCACCTGTAATAACGCGTACAAGTTTAGCTTGAGCATGTTCTCCCGTTTGATAATGCAAACCACGTAAAACACCTTTAGACGAATACGATTGATTGTCCTGTACAAAGTTTACCACTTGACCTACACCTTCATTAAAAGTTTTTTCATTATAACTTTCAAAAAAATAGCCTCGTGCGTCCGCAAACACACGAGGTTCTATTATAAAACATCCTTTTAAATGAGTTTCTGTAAAATTCATCTTATAGATTATATCACATTTAATAATTGTTTACCGTATCCACCTTTTACCAATGGAGCAGCTAATTCACGATATTGTGCTTCTGTAATAAAGCCCATTTTATAAGCAGCTTCTTCAATAGCACCCACTAATAAGCCTTGGCGCTCTTCAACTACTTGTACAAATTGACTGGCTTGATTTAAAGATTGGAACGTCCCAGTATCTAACCAAGCGGTACCACGATCTAGTATAGAAACTTGTAATTTACCACGTTCTAAATATACACGGTTAACATCTGTAATTTCTAATTCACCACGTGGAGAAGGTTCAATTTCTGAAGCAATTTTTACAACTTCATTGTCATAAAAATAAATTCCAGGAACTGCGTAATTTGATTTTGGTTTTAAAGGTTTTTCTTCGATAGAAATAGCTGTACCATTAGCATCAAATTCTACTACTCCGTAACGTTCTGGATCATGCACATGATAGGCATAAATAATACCACCGTCTGGGTTGTTGTTAGATTTTAATAAATCAGCTAAGCCCGTTCCGTAAAAAATATTATCTCCTAAAATAAGTGCCACTTTATCGTCTCCAATAAAATCCTTACCAATAATAAAAGCTTCGGCTAAACCATTAGGTTCTGGCTGTACTGCATATTCAAATCTACATCCTAAAGAAGATCCATCGCCTAATAACTTTTCGAACAATGGTAAATCATGAGGAGTAGAGATAATTAATATTTCATTGATTCCTGCCCACATTAAAGTTGATAGTGGGTAGTAAATCATAGGTTTGTTGTAAATAGGCATTAACTGTTTACTAACAGCTAATGTTAAAGGATGTAGGCGCGTTCCCGAACCACCAGCAAGAATAATTCCTTTCATTAATTCTTATATTTATTTAAATACCAAGCTATGGTTTTTTTAATACCTGTTTCAAAGTTTTCGTCTGCTTTCCATCCCAATTCAGTTTCTAATTTAGTTGCGTCGATTGCGTAACGTAAATCGTGTCCCGGACGGTCTTTTACAAACGTGATTAAATCTTGATATTTACCTTCAGCCTTAGGAGCCATTTCATTTAATAATTCACAAATGGTGTTGGCAATGTACAGGTTGTTACGTTCGTTACGACCACCTACATTGTACGTTTCTCCACTTCTTCCTTTAAAAAATACAAGTTCGATACCTTTACAATGATCTAAAACATACAACCAATCGCGTACGTTTTTACCATCTCCATAAATAGGGATGTTTTGCCCGTTTAAACATTTACGAATAATGGTTGGAATTAACTTTTCATCGTGTTGTTTTGGTCCATAATTATTAGAACAGTTAGTAGTAACTACATCCATTCCGTAGGTATGGAAGTACGAACGTACTAACAAATCCGATGATGCTTTAGAAGCTGAGTAAGGACTGTTTGGTGAGTATGGCGTAGTTTCTGTAAACAAACCTTCCTCTCCTAACGTACCGTAAACTTCGTCAGTTGAAATATGGTGGAATCTTGAATTTTTAAATGCTTCGTTATATTGATTAGGAGCACTCATCCATAATTTACGAGCCGCGTCTAATAAATTAAAGGTTCCTAAAACGTTTGTTTTAACAAAAGCTTCAGGTCCTGAAATGGAATTGTCGACATGACTTTCTGCCGCAAAATGAATGACATCTGTAAATTGGTATTTTGCAAATAAAGCGTCAATAAACTCTTTATCACAGATATCTCCCTTTACAAATTCATAATTTGAAGCGTTTACTACTTCTTTTACATTTTCTAAATCCCCTGCATACGTTAATACATCTAAATTAACAACATTATATTCAGGGTGATTTTCGACAAAGTGTACAACAAAGTTGGCTCCAATAAAACCAGCCCCGCCGGTCACTAATATATTTTTCATTAGTTTGTTTTTCGTTTGTTTAATTCTCTTTTATAAAAATCCTTGAAAAATCTAAATACAATAAAGATTCCAACAAATATAAAAGGTAGTATTAATTTTAGCTTAGAATTTAAACCTTTAGTCTGTAAAATATTTAAACTAGTATTGACTTCTTTAATGATTGAATCATTTAATAATAATGTCATTTTTAAATTCCCCTGCTCAGTCACTAAATTGTTTTTAGTAGATATAACATCATTAATTTGACTGTTTTCATTGTTATAAAGTCTTAAATCAGCTTTATTATTCTGAACTTGAGAAAATTTAGATATTAAATCATCAATCTGCTTTAATACTGTATCATTGGTTTGAAGCTTTAAATTGATATTATTTAAAGACTGGGATTGTTGATTTTTAAAAAATTCTGAGTCGTTTAAATAAGCAAACAAAGGATCAATAAAATCCTTTCTAGATATTTTATATTTCGAAAAGATATTTAAAAAATGTTTTGGATAATTTTTACTAGTAACTCCACTTTCTATTACTTTATCA
>CAVBJB010000207.1:0-4058 GCA_963595625.1 Lachnospiraceae bacterium
ATTCTTGATTTTCATCTTTAGGTGCTTCTGGTAAATCAGCTCTAAAAATAAATGATGCTAATTCTTTATTTAATCCATCTAACGTACGTTTAAATAAGTTAAATGCCTCGAATTTATAGATTAACAACGGATCTTTTTGCTCGTGTACAGCTAATTGTACCGATTGTTTAAGCTCATCCATTTTGCGTAAATGTTTTTTCCAAGCCTCGTCTAATAAAGCCAATGTAATATTCTTTTCGAATTCGTCAATTACAGAGTACCCTTTAGTCTCAAAAGCTTTTTTAAGATCTGTAACAACACTTAGGGTTTTTTGACCATCCGTAAATGGAATTACAATTCTTTCAAAACGATCTCCTTGTGTTTCAAAAACATTTTGTATTACTGGATACGCGTTTTTAGCGTTACGTTCGTTTTTCTCTTTATAAATTTTAGTTGCTTCTTGATAAACTTTGTTTGTAATTTCTTGAGACGACATTCTTTTAAACTCATCTTCGCTCATAGGAGCTCCCATAGCAAAAGTTGTAATTAACTCAAATTCAAAGTTTTTGTAATCATTAGCTGGTTTGTTATTTTCTGTAATCAAGTCAGCAAGATCATACATCATGTTTGCAATATCCACTTTTAAACGCTCTCCAAATAAAGCATGACGGCGACGTTTGTAAATTACTTCACGTTGTGCATTCATAACATCATCATACTCTAATAAACGTTTACGAACTCCAAAGTTGTTTTCTTCAACACGTTTTTGAGCTCTTTCAATAGACTTAGTCATCATAGAGTGTTGAATTACTTCACCTTCTTGGATACCCATACGGTCCATTAATTTAGCAACTCTTTCAGAACCAAATAAACGCATTAATTGATCCTCTAGAGAAACATAGAATTGAGATGATCCAGGATCTCCTTGACGTCCTGCACGACCACGTAACTGGCGGTCAACACGACGAGAGTCATGACGCTCTGTACCAATAATTGCTAAACCACCTGCAGCCTTAACCTCGTCAGATAATTTAATATCCGTACCACGACCGGCCATGTTAGTTGCAATTGTTACAATCCCAGCATTACCAGCTTCAGCTACAATTTGAGCTTCTTGCTTGTGTAATTTTGCATTTAATACGTTGTGTTTAATGCCTCTCATTTTAAGCATACGGCTTAATAATTCAGAAGTATCAACAGATGTTGTTCCAATTAAAACTGGGCGTCCAGCTTCTGACAATTTAACTACATCCTCAATAACAGCATTAAATTTTTCGCGCGTTGTTTTGTAGATTAAATCCTCTTTGTCTTGTCTTGCGATTGGACGGTTGGTAGGAATTTCTACAACGTCTAATTTATAAATTGACCAAAACTCTCCAGCTTCTGTAACAGCAGTACCTGTCATTCCAGATAATTTGCTGTACATACGGAAATAGTTTTGTAAAGTAACTGTTGCAAAAGTTTGCGTTGCAGCCTCGATTTTTACGTTCTCTTTCGCTTCGATTGCTTGGTGTAAACCATCAGAGTAACGACGACCATCCATGATACGTCCTGTTTGCTCATCTACAATCATTACTTTATTATCCATTACCACATACTCTGTGTCTTTTTCAAATAAAGTATACGCTTTTAATAATTGTGTTAATGTGTGAATTCTTTCTGATTTGATAGAAAAATCTTGATATAAAGCTTCTTTAGCAATTGCCTCTTCTTCTTTATTTAAATTTTTCTTTTCAATATCAGCTAATTCAGATCCAATATCAGGTAATACAAAGAAATCCTCTGTAGTTGATTTAGATAATTCTTTAATTCCTAAATCAGTTAATTCTACTTGGTTGTTTTTTTCCTCAATTACAAAGTATAAAGCTTTATCTACAATTGGCATGTCACGGTTGTTGTCTGCCATGTATGTATTTTCTGTTTTCTGAAGAATTTGACGAACACCTTCTTCAGATAAGAATTTAATCAATGGTTTGTGTTTTGGCAATGCACGGTACGCACGTAACAATTGGAAACCACCCTCTTTAGTATCACCAGCTTTAATTAAACGTTTAGCCTCTGTTAAACAGTTTGTAGCTACGTTACGTTGTAATTGGTAAATAGTTTCTACTTGAGGTTTAAGTTCATTAAACTCATGACGATCTCCTTGAGGAACTGGACCAGAAATAATTAAAGGTGTACGAGCATCATCAATTAATACCGAGTCCACCTCGTCCACGATTGCATAATTATGTTTACGTTGTACTAACTCCTCTACAGAGTGAGCCATGTTATCACGTAAATAATCAAAACCAAATTCATTATTTGTTCCGTACGTAATATCGGCTTGGTAAGCGGCACGACGTCCTGGAGAGTTTGGTTGGTGATTATCGATACAATCCACAGTTAACCCATGGAACTCAAAAATTGGAGCTTTCCAAGAGCTATCACGTTTTGCTAAATAATCATTTACAGTTACAACGTGTACACCGTTACCAGTTAAGGCATTTAAATATACAGGTAATGTAGATACTAATGTTTTACCTTCTCCGGTTTGCATTTCTGCAATTTTACCTTGATGTAAAACTGTACCTCCAATTAACTGTGTATCATAGTGTACCATATCCCAAGTAACAGTTCTTCCAGCTGCATCCCAAGAGTTCGCCCAATTTGCTTTATCGCCCTCAATAGTTACATAAGGTTTTGATTGAGCAAATAGCTTATCTTTTTCTGTAGCCGTTACAGTTACTGTAGGATTATCTTTAAATCTTTTAGCAGTAACTTTCATTACAGCAAAAGCTTCTGGTAAAATGTCATTTAAAACTTTCTCGCTAATTTCGTACGCCTCTTTTTCAATAGCGTCGATAGATGCGTAAATGTTTTCACGAACGTCAAAATCCTGAGTTGCTTCAATCTCTTGTTTAAGCGATTGGATTTTAGCATCCTTTTCAGCGCGGGCTTGTTTTATTAAATCCTGAAAATAAACCGTTTTTGCACGTAATTCGTCGTTGTTTAACGAAGAAAATTCATTCTCATATTTTTTAACTTTTTCGATGATAGGCTTAATTGCTTTTACGTCCTTTTGAGACTTATCACCAACAAAAGCTTTAATTATGGCATTAATTAAACTCATAGTAGTTTTTGTGTTTAGTAAGGTATTTAAAAATAAAAGAAGTCTCTTAGATGAGACTTCTTTTAATGTATTTTATATTAATACTCATCCTCATTCCAAAGATAATCTTCGTCTGTAGGATAGTCAGGCCAAATTTCTTCCATAGATTCATAGATTTCCCCTTCATCCTCAATAGACTGTAAGTTCTCTACCACCTCTAAAGGAGATCCTGTTCTAATTGCATAGTCAATAAGTTCATCTTTAGTGGCTGGCCACGGAGCATCACTTAAATAAGATGCTAATTCTAATGTCCAATACATTTCTTATATCGATTTTAGTTTTATGCAAAAATAAATTTATTACTGAAAAAATCAAGTAAAAAAAGATTTAATTTAAAAAAAAATAAAGAACGTTATTTTTTACGCTGAAATAGAGTATTTAAAAATAAATTATTTTCTAGGAATCCACTTAATTTCATCAGCATTTAAATCAAAAGACAACTTTCGTGCCAACACAAACAAATAGTCAGAAAGTCGGTTTAAATACATAATTACCATCGTATCTATCTCTTCCGACTGACTTAATTCTGTAGCTAAACGTTCGGCTCTACGACAAACACAACGTGCAATATGACAATATGACACAGTTGTATGTCCCCCTGGTAAAACAAAATGTGTCATTGGGGGCAAGTTAGCATCCATATCGTCGATTTGTGTTTCAAGGTAATTTACGTCTTCATCTGATATTCTAGCAATATCTAAGCGTGGTTTACCATTTTTTAAAATTTCTTTTTCAACTGGTGTTGCTAATATAGCACCTACTGTAAAAAGACGATCTTGCACTTCAATTAAAACATTTTTATAAAATGGATTTATTTCTTGATCTCTAATTAAACCAATATAGGAATTTAATTCATCTACTGTGCCGTAGCTGTCTATTCTAATATGATTTTTTGGCACTCGTTGTCCACCAAATAGTGCAGTTGTTC
>CAVBJB010000208.1:0-4055 GCA_963595625.1 Lachnospiraceae bacterium
TGTTAAAATATAACTTTACATTACAAAAAAAATATTAAAATATGAAAAAATTACTATTAGCCTTAACACTTATTTCAGGTACATTTGCTTTTACTTCTTGTTCTTCGGACGATGATAATTCTTCTTCATCAAATAGTGAACCTGCAATAAACATTGTTTCTAACCAAATAAACAAAACTTTTAGAAGTTCTGGAATTGGAAGTGGTGTAGCAATGGTTTCAACTTTAAACGGATTCAATGAATATGGGTTTAACGTAAGTTATCAAAACGCGGTATGTATAGGAAATCTTTACAATAGAAATGGTGTAATTGGAGATGATTTTTTAGAAAATATACAATTTGGTGAAAATTTAATCGGTAATTTATGGACCTCTAGAGAACATGAAGTTTCGTATCAAATCACAGATTACGTTCCTACAACAGATCCAGTATCAGGTATTATAACTTTTAAAGCTAAAATTACATTTGATGGAAATTTTGATTTAATGGAATTTTTTGATGTTATTCAAGAAAATGTGCACTTCACCGGTACTGCATATGTAAAATAAAAAAAGAGGCTCACGCCTCTTTTTTCTATTATGGAATATATTTTTTCTCAAAGTTTGGTTTACGTTTTTCTAAAAACGCATCTCTACCTTCTTTAGCTTCGTCAGACATATATGCCAAACGAGTTACCTCTCCAGCAAATACTTGTTGCCCCACCATACCATCGTCTGTCATATTCATAGCAAACTTTAGCATCTTGATAGAAATTGGAGATTTTCCTAATACCTCTTGTGCCCATTCATAAGCCGTTGCTTCTAATTCATCATGAGGTACTACAGCGTTAACCATACCCATCTCAAAAGCTTCTTGAGCAGAATAATTTCTTCCTAAAAAGAAAATCTCTCTCGCTCTCTTTTGCCCCACCATTTTAGCTAAGTAAGCAGATCCGTAACCAGCGTCAAAGCTTGTTACATCAGCATCAGTTTGTTTAAAAATAGCGTGCTCTTTAGAGGCTAAAGTCATATCACAAACTACGTGTAAAGAGTGACCTCCGCCAACAGCCCATCCGTTAACAACCGCAATTACAACCTTTGGTGTAAAACGGATTAATCGCTGAACCTCTAATATATTTAAACGGTGGTAACCATCTTCACCCACGTATCCTTGGTGTCCACGTGCACGTTGATCTCCTCCACTACAAAATGCATAAACACCGTCCTTAGGAGATGGCCCCTCACTCGATAATAAAATTACTCCAATTGAGGTATCCTCATGTGCATCATGAAAAGCTCTTAATAATTCAGATGTTGTTTTAGGTCTAAAAGCATTTCTTACCTCTGGTCTATTAAAGGCTATACGAGCTACTCCATTACACTTTTTATAGGTAATATCGTCAAACTCAATAGCAGTTTGCCAATTTATTGTACTCATTTATTTTTAATTTAAGAATCGTAAATTTAGTATAATATAAATTATAACCCAAGATTTAACCTTACAATTAATATTTTTATAAAAGTAAAATTTACTACATAAATTATGCGTTTAAATTCTTGTTTAAAAATCCTATTTTATAAATTTGTAGAAATACCCCAAAGTAATGTTACGTACAATAGCGCTATACTCAATTATATCCTCAATCCTTTTAACCTCATGTCATAAGGATACAAAAAACATTAATCTTGCTCTTAACGTGCAGGATAGCATAAAAAAAGCAAATCCATTTTCTGTAAGTTTTGAACCCAACGACCCAGCATTTGTAAGCAATCAAAAAATATATTTAGACACATTTTACAACAAACACTTTGGATCCGATTTTTCGGGTGCTTTTTTAGTTGCTAAAAATGGTGAAATTTTATACGAAAATTACAGCGGCTTCGCTTATAAAGAAAAAGACATAAAAATTGACGCTCAAACCCCTTTACACGTTGCCAGCGTTAGTAAAGTCATAACAGCTACTGCAATCTTACGCTTAGTTGATCAAAAAAAATTAACTTTAGACCAAACCGTACAATCCCTATTACCTACATTTCCTAATAAAGTTACTACAGTTAAAATGCTATTAAACCATAGATCTGGATTAAGAAACTACGCTTATATAGCTGAAGAAAAAGGGAATTGGGACAAAAAAAAGCCACTGACAAATCAAGATGTTTTAGATATACTCGCTAAAGCGCCTAATATACAAGAAACATTACCAGGTAAGCGTTTTCAATATTGCAACACCAATTATGTACTATTGGCTTTAATCATTGAAAAGGTAACCAATCAAAATTTTGAGGAGGCTTTAAAAGATCTGATCTTAACCCCTTTACAAATGAATAACACCTTCGTGTTTAAGGATTTAACTAAACAAGACAGTGTGAGTCAATCCTATAAAGGCAACTACAAACGTTTAGCTTGGGAATATTTAGACCAAACTTATGGCGATAAAAACTTGTTTACCACCGCACAGGATCTGCTAAAATTTGACCTAGCCACATACTCTAACGCTTTCTTGTCTCAAGATATCCGTAATCAAATGTTTTCTGGATACAGCTACGAGCGCAAAGGAACTAAAAACTATGGCCTTGGTGTTAGAATGTTAGAGTTTGAAAACGGGAAAAAATACATTTTCCATACCGGATGGTGGCACGGAAATACCTCCATGTACGTAACCTTACGCGACGAGAAAGTAACATTAATTGCCATATCAAACAAATTCAGTAAAAAACCGTACGAAATTAAACGCCTAGCTCCACATTTTAATCCGGACTATCCTTTTGATTTTAAAGACGACGAATAATATGCCATCCCAGGCCTTATCGCTTGGGATTTTTTTTGGGGCGTTCCCTTTACAAAAACTCCTAACGTCGTTTTGTGCAAGGTCGGGTGTTCGCTAGTCGCTCTTTGGGCTCCATTGCATTGCGCCCAAAGGAGCTTCAACAAGCGCTCACCCCCTAACGCATGAGGCTCTGTCCTTTATTTTGCAAAACCAAGTTTACTTTTAGCCCTGGGTGTAGCGGCATCCTTTTGTGCAGCGTAAGCCAACAAAAGATACAGCGAAACACAGGAACTACCCATTATTAGATTCCCAAGCCTTTATGCTCCAAAAAAAAAGGATTCATCCAGAAAAAATGAACCCTTACTTTTTATATCGTATTATACATAAAGGAAGTCATGGTTAAAGAGCCACCTACAAAGGAGTCGTTAAAAAAGGTTACTTCGTCTTTACTGCTTTTAAGCGCCAAAGCATAAATCATAGGCCAATAATGATCTGGTGTTGGAATTGCAAGAGTGGCGGCTTTGTGCAGTTTCTCGTAATTTAAAAGCGCCGCATGATCACCATTTCCAATTTTATCTTTAAAAATAGTATTCATTTCTAAAGCCCAATCAAATCCAAAATTGTCGTTCATTTTATCCCAGGCAATCATTCTAAGATTATGTACCATGTTTCCGCTACCCATAATTAAAACCCCTTTTTTTCGAAGTTCTGCTAATTGTAAGGCTAAATTATAGTGGTATTGTGCCGGTTTGTAATAATCTATACTTAATTGCAATACGGGAATGTTTGCTTTAGGATACATGTGTCTAACAACCGTCCATGTACCGTGATCTAAACCCCAGTCGTGATCTAAACCTACGTTTGTAGAGGTAATAAGTTTTTGAGTTTCGAGCGCAATCTCTGGGCTACCTGGGGCTGGATACTGTACATCAAAAAGGGCTTGCGGAAAACCTCCAAAATCATGAATGGTTTTGGGATGGTTCATTGCTGTTACAAAGGTTCCGTTGGCTAACCAGTGTGCTGATACTACCAAGACAGCTTTAGGTGTTGGCAGGGTACTACCTAGTGCAGACCATGTTCTAGAAAACTCGGTATCCTCGATCCCGTTCATGGGCGATCCGTGTCCTATAAATAGCACCGGCATAAAGTTGCCGTCGTACTTTAAATCTTTAGATAATTTATATAAAGGTTGTAATGATGTCATAATAATTCCTGATCCTAAAAGTTTTAAAAAGTGTGAACGTTTCAAAATTTATTGTTATTTGTATATACAAATATATAAATTTGATAAAATCAGACTACTTAATAT
>CAVBJB010000209.1:0-4042 GCA_963595625.1 Lachnospiraceae bacterium
TCCGAGTTCTATTCCTGCATTTGTAGGTGTTAGAACATTTTTTGGTCCTGAAAATAATTTAGTTGGTGTTAATACACCAACAACTTACCAGTTTGATATTTCGGAAATTTTACCTTTTGTTCAAAATGGTAGATATGCAAGTGTGGTATTTAGAGCAACAAATAAATCTGCTGGTGAAAAAACTGTAATTATTGATGATTTAGAATTTGGTTTACAACCTGTAACAACAGCATCATCTGAAACTTTTTTCAAACAATATTTCAAAATATACCCAAATCCAGTAATGGATGTTTTAACGATTTCTGCATCAAATGCTATTAATGTTTCTGGTGGTTTAGTTTTAGATTTAAATGGAAGAATTATAAAATCTTTTCATGGAACACAAATTAATGTTTCTGATTTATCTTCTGGAACATATATTTTAAATATTCATACCGATAAAGGAATCTCAACTTCAAAATTTATAAAAAAATAAAAATGTTAAAGTTTTAGATTGTATTAATTTCATTTATACATTTGTAAAACAATAAAAAGAAAAATGAATTTATTTATGCAAAATATGTGTTTTATGATGTGCTTTATTAGCGCAGGGGACACTATTGCATAAATATCTCACAATATATTTATCTCTAAAAGCCTCTGCATTTTGCGGAGGCTTTTTTTATTTAAAAATAATTTAATTATGAACAACTCAGGTTTACAAATGATGGGAATGTGTATGATGATGTGTATGTGTAATACGCAAAGCATTGCTGTTCCTTTAAGTCTGAGTTTGATATAGTATATAATTAGTCTGTTCAAATAAAGTCCTTTTGGTAAGCAATGCCAAAAGGACTTTTTTATTTAATGCAACTTGTGATTCAACCTATAACCTCTGTTTTAAAATGTCAATTTCTATAATTTCTGTACCATCGACTATTAATTCAAATATTTCTCAATTAAGCTATCAAACCTTTGGCTTACCTGTTGGAAGTGCCCCCGTAATTTTAATAAATCATGCATTGACTGGTAACAGTACTTTGTTAGGTATAAACGGTTGGTGGGACGAAATGGTTGGGGTAAACAAAACTATTAATACTTTAAAATACACCATCGTTGTTTTTAATATCCCGGGTAACGGTTATGATAATTTTTTTATAGCTGATTATAAAAAAATAACAACAAAGCAAATTGCGGAACTATTTTGGTACGGTTTAGAGCAGTTACACATTCAAAATTTATATGCCATTGTTGGAGGGAGTTTAGGCGGAGCTATTGGATGGGAAATGATATTGCAACAACCTACTAGAGTTTCCAAATTTGTTCCTATTGCCACTCATTATAAAACCAATAATTGGCTTGCGGGTAATGTACACATTCAGGATTCAATCTTAAATCATTCTAAAAAACCGATACAAGATGCGCGTAAACATGCCATGTTTTTATACAGAAGTCCAGCCGGAATTAATCAAAAGTTTTTAGACAATAAGGCTAAGGTTTTAGAGTGGTTGGATTATCATGGTAAAGCCTTAGAAAACAGATTTACACTTAAAGCCTATAAACTTGTCAATCATTTACTCTCAACTATAGGACAAGATGTAACAGATGAGGTTTGGGAGCATTTCAATAGAGAATTTAAAGGAGAAATCCATATCATCAGTGTAAATACAGATTTGCTTTTTATCCCAGAAGATCAAGAAGAAACCTATCAAAAATTAAATTCAAAAATTAAAACCAGTTACAATAAAATACATTCTGTTCACGGTCACGATGCTTTTTTAATAGAATTCGACCAATTATCTAACTTCCTAAATCCACTTTTTTAATATGAAAACGCTAGAAAAATCTCAAAACATACAGGCTACTAATTCTTCATCTAAAATTATAAATATTGCCATTTTTGGTCACGGATTAGTTGGCGGAACTTTAATTGATCAGATTTTAGAATCTCAGGAAAATATTGAAACTAGAAAAGGAGTAAAGCTTAATATTTTTGCAGTAGCAAATTCTAAACATGTGCTTTTAAATAAAGAGGGTGTTTCAATACATTGGAAGGAGGAAATTAATCAGAACCCAAAATTGTACACTGTAAATGATATTATTGAATATGCTCAACTACAAGGATTAGATAATTTAATAGCGGTAGACAATACAGCATCTTCTACTTTCATAAAAAATTACATTCCGTTAATTCAATCAGGTTTCAACTTAATTTCTTCGAATAAAATAGCTAACACCATTTCGTATCCTTTTTATCAAGAACTAAGACATGTTTTAAAAGAAAACCAAAAAGAATATTTATACGAAACTAACGTGGGGGCAGGTTTACCTTTAATAGATACAATTAAACTTTTACATCTTTCGGGAGAAAATATAACGCGTATTAAAGGTGTATTTTCTGGTACACTTTCTTACATCTTTAATACATTTTCAACTCAAGATTTAGCTTTTAGTCAAGTTTTAGATCAAGCCGTAGGATTAGGCTATACAGAACCAGATCCGCGCGAAGATTTATCTGGTAACGATGTGGCTCGTAAATTACTGGTTCTTGCTCGAGAGCTGGAATTAGAAAACGAATTTAACGAAATTAAAATTCAAAATTTAATACCAGACTTTTTGCAACCTTTAAAAGTGAACGAATTTTTAAATCAAACACATTTACTGGATCCTCAATATCAAACTTCAAAAAATAATTTAAAACCAAACCATGTACTTCGTTACGTTGGTGAATTGTCCGGAGATTTACAACAAGCCAAAGGAATTCTTGAAACTAAATTAATAGAAGTTCCTGCAAATTCAGCGCTTGGGCAATTAAAAGGTTCCGATTCAATTTTCGAAATCTATACAGAATCCTACGGGGATAATCCCATTGTAATTCAAGGCGCAGGCGCAGGAGCAAAAGTTACGGCTCGTGGCGTTTTTGGAGACATTTTACGTTTAGTTTTAAAATAATACAGCAATACAAATCATCATGGAAAAAGAAACAATAGCGATTCGCACACAATTAGAAAGAACACAATATTTAGAGCACAGTGCCCCTTTATTTTTAACTTCAAGTTTTGTTTTTGAAGACTCTGAGGATATGAGAGCCTCTTTTACAGAAGAAAAACAACGTAACATTTACTCAAGATTCTCAAACCCAAACGTTTCCGAATTTATCGAGAAAATTGCTCTGCTTGAAGAGGCTGAGGATGGAGTAGCCTTTGCTACTGGTATGGCCGCTGTTTACAATACCCTAATTACTTTTTTAAATGCAGGCGATCATATTTTATCAGCTAGTAGCGTTTTTGGTTCTACCCATACTTTGTTTACAAAATACTTCCCTAAGTGGAATATTTCGTACACTTATTTCGACATTAACCAGCCCGAAACAATCGAAAATAAAATACAATCCAATACTAAAATCCTTTTTGTAGAAACGCCAACCAATCCAGGCGTCGATGTTATAGATTTAGAATTTTTAGGACAATTAGCCAAAAAGCACAATTTGTTGTTGGTTGTAGATAATACCTTTGCAACACCATTCATTCAAAACCCTATTCCATTAGGTGCTCATTTGGTGGTACATTCGGCAACCAAATTAATTGACGGTCAAGGACGCGTTTTAGGAGGTGTTACCGTTGGGAGTTCTGATCTTATCCGAGAGATTTATTTATTTTCTAGAAATACAGGTCCGTCCTTAGCACCTTTTAATGCTTGGATTCTGTCTAAAAGTATAGAAACTTTAGCCTTACGAGTTAAAAAGCAAAGTAAAAATGCGCTAAAGTTAGCCAAGTACTTAGAACAGCATCCCGAAGTATTAAGTGTAAAATATCCCTTTTTAAAATCGCATCCTAAATTCGACACAGCAAAAAAACAAATGAAGTTTGGGGGTAACGTTATTGCAATAGAATTAAAAGGTGGTAAGCAAGCCGGTATTAAATTTATCGATTCATGCAAAGGGCTTTCTATTTCTGCAAATTTAGGTGACACGAGAACTATTGTTACACATCCGGCAAGTTCTACACACAGTAAGCTAAATGTTCAAGAACTTAAAGAAGCTAATTTGTCCGAAGGGTTAATA
>CAVBJB010000210.1:0-4040 GCA_963595625.1 Lachnospiraceae bacterium
ATTGTATATTTTTCACGGTGCAAATGTATAAATAAATTATTTATAATTTTTTGTTTATCTTAAATTAAGACAATTTTAACAAAAAAGCCCTTTGCTTTCGCAAAGGGCCTAAATATTAATTTTTAACTATTTTAAACGAGTGCTCTGTTTGCTTATTCGTTATTCTAACAAAATATGTGCCAGTATTTAAAGAAGATATATTTAAACTATGGTCATCGTTATTCGCTTTAATTACGTCAGATAAAACTAGTTTACCTTGCACATCAAAAACGTCTATAAAAGCGCTTTCATCTAAAACTTTATCTAATGTTATGTTTAAGAAATCTTTAGATGGGTTAGGATAATAACTAAAAGATTTAGATATTTCATCTCCAATTCTTGACGAAGTACAAGAAATAGCTGTTCTACTTAAAGTTCCATTCGAATTGTTTGTAGATCCAGATGCATTTTTAGCCACAATTCTAAATGTATAGGTACTTCCAGCATTAATTAAATATGTATTTAAAAATGAAGTGCCTGTTTGATTTTGAGCATATAAATTACCGTTTCTATAAATATCATAAGAAGTTGCACCTGCAGAGGCTGTCCAGGTTAAATTTATAGCACTTTGTGTGCCACTACATGTAGGAGTTGCTGTTAAAGTAAAAGCTCCTGGAGCACCACATTGTGCAGCTACAATTGATTTTGTTCCCCCTGTACTTGTAGTAGATCCAGCACTGTTCTTTGCAACTACGTAATAAGAAAAAGTAGTTCCTCCCGTAATTAAATAGTTATTTGCAAAAGTTCTTGCTGTTAGGTTTGAAGCATATAAATTTCCGTTTCTATATATATCATATGAAGTTGCTCCAGAGGCAGCTGTCCAATTTAAATAAACAAAACTTTCTCCACTATCACACGCTGTAGTTAAAGTTAAGGTAAAAGCTCCTGGTTTAGAGGTTGAAGTTGAACAATAGTTGTTTAAGTTTGCTTTAAAAGAATTAAAGTAAGCATTTGCAAAATTATTTCTCCAAGAATCTGAATTTAATTTTGTTGCATCTGAAGTATAATCCACAAATCCAATTTCATTTAAACAAGCTGTCGCTGTTGAGTATCTTAAAACACCTAAGTGATAATTTAGATAATTAATATCATCCGCAACGCGTCTATTTGTCCAAGATCCATAACTCACCATATCAGCTTGGATTTTATTTGAGAATGCTAAATCTGGAGCAGGAGTAGAGTCGTCGTGTGTACAATAAAAAGTTTCAGTACCAGTACCCCCACCACCGTTACAGTGGATACTTAAAAAACGGTCTGCACCCCATGAGTTAGAGGCTGTAGCGCGTGCATTTACAGATGTCCATCCGTTAACGTTTGTTGTACGTGTCATATGAACTGTCCAATTGCAAGAATTTTGAATCAATGTTCTTGTCTTTAAACCTACGGATAAAGCAGTTTCAATTTCTGTTGCAGTTCTACCATCTGGATTATTACTTGTAGAAGATCCGTATCCGTGACCTGGATCTAAAACTACAATTTGCGCTTGTGCAGTGAAAGATGCTGCTACTAAAGCTAAAGTATATAATAGTTTTTTCATGATTATTTTAGATTAAGTTTAGACATTAATATTCTCCCACTTTTATCATCAGCATAATAAATAATGTCGTTATGCATCGATGGGTACATCTCAGAGATTATTTCAGTGTTTGTTACCTGAATTCTTTTTTGATTTTCAACATCAAAAACATAAAGCTCAGAGTTATTAATAATATGTCCGTCGTTACTTTCGTCTAAATAACCTAATATGAACTTATCATCTGCAGACCATGAAGTTGCTATTCCAGCTCCTAAATTTATAGGGTTTTGGTTGTTTTCTAAATCGTATATCCAAATTTCTGCACCTTTGTGTACAGCCACTTTTTTTCCTGAATTAGAAACTATTGGGTGATAGTAATCACCGTCATTGTTAGTAAGGGTATTTGTAGATTTTAAATCTTTTGAATTGGTTACTTGTAATTGTAAAGTTTCATAATTTATACTTACTAAATTCTGAGTATTGGCCATACCTTTAAAGTTTGGTAAGTATTTAGCAGATTCAACTTCAACTCCAGTTTTAATACCAGTTTTAATATTGTATGCAATAATTTTTGCATTTGCAAAATAATCACCCTCTTCTTTAAGTCTGTAATAAACAGTTTCAGAATCCGGATTCCAACTGTAAGCATAACCCGCCCCATCAGCTTTGGTTATTTCTTTTACAGTTTGTGTTTTGGTATCCATAATGTAAACCCCTTTTAAATGTTCTCCAGTTAAAAGTAGATGCTCGCCATTAGGAGAAATCAATGGATTTGTAAAAAATCCTTTTAAAGGGATCATTTCAAAACCATCAATTTTTTGAGCATAATTTGCTATACTTATTAGTAAAGCTGCTACAAAAGTAATTTTTTTCATAATATAGTTGATTTGATTTAATCAAATATAAAATGTTTTGAAAATTACATTTTGTGGTTTTTAATAAAAATCACTACGGTTTTTTTAAATTATATAAAAAAACACGAAGTAAGATCTACTTCGTGTTTATATAAATTATAATTCGGTTGCTGGTAATAATTTTGAGCTAACCTCTCCAAAACCTATTCTAACATTTTCGTTAATACAATAACCTCTCATAATAACGGTATCGTTGTCTTCTATAAATGTTCTGGTAGATCCATTTTCCATATCTATTGGATTTTGTCCTGCCCAAGTTAATTCTAACATAGATCCAAAACTATCTGGAGTTGATCCCGATATGGTGCCAGAACCCATTAAGTCCCCTGTTCTTACCTCACACCCATTTACAGTATGATGTGCTAATTGTTGACTCATGGTCCAATACAAATATTTAAAATTGGATTTACAAACCACCTTTTCGCTCGAAAATTCTGGCATAATCGCTACCTCTAAATTGATATCAAAAGCTTTTGCACCTTGTTGTTGTAAGTAAGGTAACGGTTTTGGATCTTCTTGTACAGGGCTTTCACATCTAAAAGGTTCTAAAGCATCTAAAGTAACCACCCATGTAGATATTGAGGAACCAAAGTTTTTTGCTAAAAATGGACCTAGCGGAACATATTCCCAAGTTTGGATATCGCGCGCACTCCAATCATTCAATAATACCATTCCGAATATATGATCTTCAGCTTCATTAACCCCAACTCTTTGTCCTAATTTATTAGCGTTTGTAGTTATAAAAGCAGTTTCTAATTCAAAATCTACGCGTTTAGATGGACCAAATACAGGTTGAGTTTCTCCTTTTGGTAACGTTTGTCCTAAAGGTCTACGTACAGGAACTCCACTTGGTATAACGGTAGAACTTCTTCCGTGATAACCTACCGGAATATGAAGCCAGTTTGGTAATAAAGCATTTGCAGGGTCTCTAAACATTTTACCTACATTAGTAGCGTGTTCTTTAGAGGAATAAAAATCAGTATAATCTCCAATTTTTACAGGTAATAACATTTCAACTTCATTAATATTATAAATTACCTGTTTTCTATGTACTTCATTATCTTTTAAATGTGGATTATTAGCATCAAATATATCTGAAATTCGATTTCTAACTAAACGCCAAACTTTTTTTCCTTGATCGATAAAGTTATTTAAATAGTTGGCAGCAAAAATATCTTTAGGCAATTCTATCCCTTCAAAATAATCCAACTGGTTTAAGGCATTTAAATCTATAGCAAAATCTCCAATTCTAGTACCAATTGTAACTACGTTGTTTTTTGTCTTAAAAACACCGAAAGGTATATTTTGAATCGGGAAATCACTTTCTTTATTTACAAATAACCATGATTTTTTATTAGGATCGTTAGCAGTAATTGGCATATTATTTAAGTTAATTTATCTAGTTGTTAATAATTTATTCAAATATAATTTCTTATGGCGTGAAACCAAACAAAATTTGTAAATTTGACAATAAAAATTTCTTATACTAAAAAATCATGCAACGCGACGAACTAATTTTTGATTTAATTGAAGACGAAAAAGAAAGACAGTTAAACGGTATTGAATTAATC
>CAVBJB010000211.1:0-4040 GCA_963595625.1 Lachnospiraceae bacterium
GCGACAGGAAACGGTAGTATGACAATAAAAGGTTTAGAAACCTATGTGATTCCGCATCAAAAATCAATACCAGAAAAAAACAGAATTCAATTAAAAAATAACGATCATAAAGTAGATACTAACTTATATGTTGCCGGAACGCTAGCAGGACATCGTAGTCAATTAAGTATTGCATCGGGTAGTGGAGCAATGGTTGCGACTGATATTTTAGTATATTGGAATGGAGGTAAAGAAACTCATGCTCATGATTCAATAAGAAAAAAATTATAGCTTTTTAGCGAATAAAGAACAAAAACCGAGCGGTTTTAGGAATTTAGCAATTCTTAAAACCGCTTTTTTTATGCAATTTTATTAAAAATCCTTCAAAAATAAGACTTATAAAACCCTTAAAAATAAAGAGTTTACAAAGTGAAAAAGTAATAAATTATAACAATAAGTTAATGACAAGGTTTAAAATACTATTTTTAGCACGAAAAAACTGTATAAATATTATGTATGCATAATATTTAAGTTTAAAAAATTGTTAAATTCATAAATAGTTTTATATTTGAATTAGCAAAACAAATAATCAAAGAAATACAAATTTTACTTATGAGAAAATTATTGTCATTAACTGTTGCGGCTTTAGCTACAACAAGTGCTTTTGCAGGCGGTTATCGTATTGCAATGCAAGGGCAAAAACAATTAGCTATGGGTCATACGGGAGTAGCTGTTGTTAACAGTGCCGAGTCTACTTTTTTTAACCCTGCAGGTTTATCTTTCTTAGAAAACAGATTTAACGCATCTGTTGGTGGTAACTATCTTTCGAGCCACACAAAATATCAAAGTGTTGAAAATAACTTAGCATTTGAATCTAAGAATGCAGGTACCCCTTTCAGTGCTTACTTATCTTACAGAATTAACGATTGGTTAACTGCCGCTTTAGGAGTTTACTCTCCGTACGGAAGTACTGTAGAATGGGATAAAAACTGGGCTGGTTCTCACTTAGTAAACAAAATTTCATTACAAGCAATTTACATCCAACCAACATTATCTATCAAAATTTCTGATTATTTCTCTATTGGTGGAGGACCTATCTATGCCATTGGTGGTGTAGAATTTGATAAAAATTTATTTAGAGGAGAAGGTGTTGTTGATGATAACGGAAACAGACCAAACGTATTAATCGAAGATTCAGGAATCGGAGCTTGGGGTTATAACGTTGGTTTTATGTTAAATCCAACAAACAAAATGAGAATTGGTTTTAACTACCGTTCTGAAATTGACATGAAGGCTGAAAGAGGAGATGCTACATTCTCTAACATTCCTGCATTTATGGGAGGTTTAGGATACCAAAACGGTAAAACGACTTTTAATGCTTCTTTACCATTACCAGCTGAAGCTTCTGTAGGTTTATCATACCAATTTACAGATAAATTATTAGTTGCTTTTGATTATAATAGAACATATTGGAGAGCTTATGATGCTTTAACAGTTGAGTTCCCAGATATGCCAGGAGCACCTATAAACCCAAGTAACCCTAACGTAAATCCAAGAAATTACAAAGACGTAAGTGCTTACCGTTTAGGTGCACAATACAATGTTAATGATGCTTGGACTGTTAGAGCAGGATGGTATTATGATGAGTCTCCAGTACAAAAAGGATATTTCTCTCCAGAAACTCCTCGTAATGATTCTTATGCTTTCACAGGAGGTTTATCTTACAACTTTAACTCAAACTTATCTTTAGATCTTTCATTATTATATATAGTTTTCAGCCAAGTTGATGCTTCATATTCGCATCATCCAGAACCTGTAAGTGGAGGTCAAACATCATCTTTCAGTGGTACTTATAAAAACTCAGCTATTGCTCCAGGTATTGGTTTAAGCTACAAATTGTAATAGCATTAATAACAAACGTATAAATTATGAAATCAACTAAATATATATTTTTAGCAGTTGCTGGTTCTTTAGGATTAGTATCTTGTGAACCAGAATTTGAAAACGAATTAACAAATGCAACCTATTCTAAGGGTGAAGCAGATTTTACTACTTATGTTGCTGTTGGAAACTCTTTAACGTCTGGTTACATGGACGGTGCAATGTTCCCATCAGGACAACAATATTCTTTCCCTAATTTACTTGCAAAGCAATTTGCTTTAGTTGGAGGTGGAGAATTTACACAACCTTCTTTTGCAGAAGATGTAAATAACGTTGGTGGTTTATTATTAGCTGGCAACCAAATTGCTACTCCAAAAAGAATTATAAATTTACAATCTGGATCTCCAGAAACTTTAAATGCAACACCAGTAATTGATATTACTAATCTACAGCAAAAAGCATATAATAACATGGGGGTTCCAGGAGCTAAATCTTTCCATTTAATAGCTGCAGGATATGGTAATATTGCAGGTGTAGCCACAGGAGCAGCAAACCCATACTTTGTACGTCATGCAACTTCAGCTACTACAACAGTTTTAGCTGATGCAATGAGCAAAAACCCAACATTCTTTACAAACTGGATTGGTAGTAATGATGTTTTAGCATATGCATTATCTGGAGGTACAGGTACAGACCAAACGGGTAACTTAAATCCAACAACATATGGTGGAAATGATATTACAGATCCTAATGTTTTTGGTTCTGCATATTCTACTATCGTAAACACATTAACTTCAAACGGTGCTAAAGGTGTTGTTGCTACAGTTCCTTACGTTTCTTCTATTCCATATTTCACTACTGTTCCTTACAACCCATTAACAGTAAGCGCACTAGGTGGTGGTAACGAAACTGTTGGTCAAGCAACTATAACAACTTTAAACACATTATTTAACGCATTTAATGGTGCCTTAGTAGCTAACAATTTACCTGCACGTTTCCAAACGTATTCTGCTACAGCAGGAAATCCAGTAATGATTATGGATGAAACTTTACCAGCTGTAACTCCTATCGCTACTGCAGTATTACAAGGTTTAGGATTATCATCTGCTCAAGCACAAGCTTTAGCTCCATATTTTGCTCAAGCACGTCACGCTAAATCTACAGATTTATTAGTATTAACTGCAAGTTCTGCCATTGGTTCTAATTCAGGTTACCCAGCTCCTCTAGACAAATTAGGAGTTACTTTCCCATTAAACGATTCTTATGTTTTAATACCTTCAGAACAAACAGCAATTAAAAACGCTACAGATGCTTACAATAACATAATTCGTCAAGTAGCTGCATCAAAAGATTTAGCTGTTGCAGATATGAATGCTGTAATGGCAAAATTATCAACTCAAGGTTTAGTTGTTGATGGTGTTAGATATGGAGCAGGATATTTCTCTACAGGAACAGTAGGAACAGTATTATTTTCATTAGACGGTGTACACCCTAACGCTAGAGGTTATGCATTAGTTGCAAATGAAATCATTAAAGTAATTGAAGCTAAATACGGTGCTAAATTACCTAAATACACTCCAAATACATTCCCTGGAGCTACAATTTTAACTTCAAACTAAAAAGTTAGCATATAAAATAAAAGCCTTGCAAATGCAAGGCTTTTATTATTTTAAAAAAACACTATTTTTACAAGAAAGTATAGGCATGAAAACAATTTTAAATTTCGTAATAACATCGTTGTTAATTTTATTATTAGCTAATTATTTACCTGGTATAAGTGTTGACAGTTGGAAAACCTCTTTTATGGTAGCCATTATTCTTGCAGTTTTAAACACATTTGTAAAACCAATAATTGTATTTTTTACCATTCCATTTACAATTTTTACTCTAGGACTGTTTTTATTAGTTATTAATGCAAGTATGGTTATGCTTGCATCAAAATTAATTGATGGTTTTAATGTAACAGGGATATTAAATGCTCTAATTTTTTCAATTATATTATCTGTAATAAAAAGTATTATTGAAAGAATAATAATTAAATCAGAGTCTTAATCAAAATATAAATAGTAAGTTGAATTACAATGTATTAAAATTTTGCTTGTGAGATAAATTATTTGTAGTTTTGCAAGCCAATTTTAGTATTTAAAAATCATTATAATGAATATTACAAAAAACAACAT
>CAVBJB010000212.1:0-4011 GCA_963595625.1 Lachnospiraceae bacterium
TTTTAAAATCGTAAAGTTTCTAGAAAGTTTATTCCTTAGAGAGCCTCAGGAACCTCTTTTGGGAAATGATATCATATAATATGTATTAACTTTTGCCTTGATGCAAAAGTTACAAAAAATCAAGACTATATAATTTTTACGGTCAAAATAGCTTTACATTCTGTTTTATACCAAACTCGCTTCGCTCAAACAAGGTATAAAACAACGAATGTTGCAGCTTTTTGACGCTCGTAAAAATTATTAATGTCAAGGAAGATAATGATTAAAATCTTAAATCTAAATTTTTTTACAACGTTTGTTCCTTCGAGAGCCTCAGGAACCGTTGAGGGAAAACTTGTTATGAATAAAAGAACGAAATATTTATTCCTTCAAGAGCCTTAGGGACCTAGTTTATAAAATATTAACTTTTATATCTAATACTATTTGATTTAGATTTCAAAGAAGGATAATTTGAGTGTTTGTCCCTTCGAGAGCCTCAGGGACCTCTTAGAGAGAATATTAAAATTTAGACTTTTTGACTTGACTTTATAACATTTGACTTTATAACTTTTGACTTTGAACTTTATGACTTATCCGCGTTAGGGATTGGAGCGTTTGTTTGAGCTCCTTTTGGCGGAATGTAATGGAGCGAAAAGAGCGAGTGCGGAAAGCCCGACGGCGCCGATTAATTTTACAAGATTCTACGTGTTAAATCGTAATTTGAAGCTTATTTGGTTTGCGAAGGTTTTAGGATTGAGGCGGCGGAACGCCCAAAATGGATTTTAGATTTTAGATTACAGATTTTAGATTGCAGATTTCAGGTTGCAGAATACAGGTTGCAGAATAGAGGTTACAAAATTTAGATTTGAGATATTAGATTATAGAAAGTAGAACTAGGAAAATAGGGTATAAAAATTTGAATATTGCTAATAGTAAATACATTACATGGATTAAAATCTATATTTAAAATAAAAAAAGCATCCTGACGGATGCTTTTGGTTTATGCTTGTAAGTCTAAATTTTTAAGGAAGTGGTACAGTGAACGTACTCCTGTTCCGGTTCCGCCGTGTCCTTTGTAGTTTTCTGGCGCTTCTGTAAAGGCTGGTCCAGCGATATCTAGGTGTACGAACGGTTGTTTTGCGAAATGTTCTAGGAATTTTCCGGCTGTGATTGTTCCGGCGTAACGTCCTCCTATGTTTTTAAGATCGGCTACTGATGATTTTATTTGTTCTTTATAATCGTCCCAAAGTGGTAATTGAACTAATCTTTCGTGGGTGTAGTTTCCGGCTTGGATTAGTTGTTGATTTATACTTTCTGAGGCATTACTCATCATACATGTTGCGCGTGTTCCGGCTGCTACAAGAGCTGCACCTGTAAGAGTTGCTGCGTTAATTATAAGCTCTGGGTTGTATTGATCTGCGTAGGCAATAGCATCAGCTAGAATCATTCGGCCTTCAGCATCTGTATTTAAAACTTCAACTGTTGTACCGTCGTACATTTTAATTATGTCTCCAGGCGCGTATGCATTTTGTCCTGGACGGTTATCTGTAGCTGGAATTAAAGCGATAATATGTACGTTTAATTTGTTTAATGCTGCGGCATAAATTGTGGCAGCCATACAAGCTGCTCCACCCATGTCTGATTTCATTAAGTCCATAGATCCGGCCGTTGGTTTTAGAGAAAGACCTCCGGTATCGTAAACCACACCTTTTCCTACTAAAACAATAGGTTTTTGGTTGATTGGATTTTCTGGCTTGTACTCAATAATTGTAAATGTTGGAGGATCGATAGACCCCATGTTTACAGCAAGAAGGCCTCCCATTTTAAGGTCTTGAATTGCTTTTTTGTTAAGAACTTGAACGTTAAGTTGCGCCTCATCCCCAATTTCTTGAATTTCGCGCGCTAATTGTACGGCAGATAAATACGATGATGGCTCGTTTACCATGTCGCGTGCCCAAATAACAGCATTGATTACGTTGTTCATTTCTTGAATACGATCTGCAGTTATATCTGTCAATAAATTTATAGAATCTAATTGATATTCACGAATATCAGCATCTTTAAAATATTTTAAAAATTGGTAGTTAGAAAGTGCTAACCCCTCTGCTAAAGCTAAAGTTGTTTCTTGATTCCCAACAATGGTTATTTCTGTAACTTTTTTATCTAGTTTTTGACGAATTGCATAACCAGACAGACGCATTTTTTCTAGATCTAAATTTTCTTTTACGAAGAAGTAAAACTGATTTCCGATTTTAGTAAAATCTTCAGTAGCATCTGAAGTTATAAACTCTTGATATGCAGGAAGAATATATTGTGGTAACTGTGTTGTAAAGTCAACGTTTGGTTGAATAACATAAACCACTGACTGGTTTGTGTTTATTGTATTTACTAGTTGTAACATTAGAATTTAATTTTCGGTTTTCAAAAATAAAAAACTGAAAGTTAATATTTGTGTTTTAGTAAATATTTATGCATTTTTTTTATGGTTCTACTATCTTTCTAAACGTAAGATTGATGCGCGGTTTTGTAACGTTTTTTGTTGTGGGTAAACTGTGTAACCAATGTTGCTGGGTGTCCCCTTGCATAACTAAAAGTGAACCTGGTTGAAGTAAAACATCTACTTTATACTTGGTGTGTTTGTTTTTAAAAGAAAATTTTCGGGAAGCACCTAAGCTTAATGAGGCAATGGCTCCATTTTTATCCAATTCCTTCTCATTATCTGTATGCCAAGACATTCCTTCCTCTCCGGAATGATATAAATTAAGTAAACAGGAATTGTAGGTGAAACCAGATATTTTTTCGACAATAGCTTTTAATTCCAATAATTCTTTTGTAAAAGGTATAGCCGTTTTTTGTGTATTGGAATAAGAATACTTAAACGGTTTAGATCCGTACCATGCCATTTTACGTTTTGTTGTAATAAGCTTACCAAAAATAATTACTTGATCGTTTTGCCACACAACATTATTTAGAAGGATATCAAAATAATTTTCAGCTTGATTTTGTGATAAAGCAAAACCATAATATATTGCCTCGCCTTGGTAAGGTAAAATATTATGGTTTGTATTTTCTTGATCAAATAAATTCATTTTTTAAAAAGGAACTTGGTCCGGAATTAAACCAGAAAATCCTGTTTGCTGCATAGATCTTAACTTGTTTACATCTTCATCTAAAATTTTAAAAGTAGAAAAATTAAGATTTGCGTTAATATTATTTGGATTTGTAGATTTTGGAAGTGGTAAAATATTATTTTGTAATGCAAACTGAATACATAGTTGCGCAACTGAAACCTTGTATTTTTCTGCCATTTGTTTAAGGTTTACATCTTGCAATAATTTACCTGATCCTATTGGACTCCATGCTTGTACAAGGATTTGATGCATTTGGCAGAAATCAACTGTTTCTTGTTGTAAATACCCAGGATGATATTCGATTTGATTGACCATTGGTTTAATAGTCGCTACTTTTTTAAGCGCATCTAAATGGTGTTTCATGAAATTAGATACTCCAATAGCTTTTACTTTGCCTTGATTATAAAGATACTCTAGAGCACGCCACGTATCAGCATTGGTTTGTTCCCAATTTTCTTGTGTGGTTTTTGCTGGCCAATGTATAAGGTAAAGGTCCAAATAATCTGTTTTCAAATTTTTTAAAGATTCCTCGAATGCGTTTAAAGTTTGTTGGTAGCCACGATTAGATGCCCATACTTTAGATGTAATAAAAACATCTTGTCTATTTACCCCTCTGTTTTTTAACGCCTGCCCTATTTCTTTTTCATTATTGTATATAGCAGCTGTATCAATGTGTTTGTACCCCGCGTCTAGCGCTTTATTAATAGTTTCTTCTACATTTTCTGTTAATTGCCACGTACCAAAGCCAATAGCAGGAATTTCTACGTTATTATGTAATTTGAAATTTCTCATTAAAATATATTTAGTAAATGGATAAATTATAATAACAATTTAAAAAAGATTTTCGTATTTAAAAAGAAAAAAGGTTTCAAAAAAAGAGATGAAACCTTTTATGTAACCT
>CAVBJB010000213.1:0-3988 GCA_963595625.1 Lachnospiraceae bacterium
AGGGGGTCAGGGGTTCGAATCCCTTATCGCCCACTATTTAATCCTGTTAGGTTTCTAACAGGATTTTTTATTTAGTTATCTGTTATAATTTTAATAAAAAAAAAGCAACTACTATTTGTAGTTCCTTTTTTTATAATATATCGATATCTCCTTTTCCTTCCCTAATAATTTCTGGAACTCCACTTGATAAATCAATAATTGTTGACGCTACGTTATCTCCATATCCACCATCTATTACTAAATCAACTTTATGTTGCCATTTTTCAAAAATTAACTCAGGATCTGTTGAGTATTCTAAAACTTCGTCCTCATCGTAAATGGATGTTGAAACTATAGGATTACCAAGCTTTTCGACCATTAAACGTGCTATTTTATTATCAGGAACACGTATACCTACTGTTTTTTTCTTTTTAAATTCTTTAGGTAAATCATTTCCACTGTTTAAAATAAAGGTATAAGGCCCTGGTAAAGCTCTTTTTAAAATTTTAAAACTAGAAGTATCTAATTGTTTTACGTATGCCGATATATTACTAATATCTGAACATACAAAAGAGAAATTTGCCTTTTCTAATTTAATTCCTTTAATTTTAGCTATACGCTCTAAAGCTTTTGTGTTTGTAATATCACAGCCTAATCCATACACCGTATCGGTTGGATAAATTACTAAACCCCCACTCTGTAACACCTTAACTACTTTATCAATAGCAGCTTCACTTGGTTTATCTTCGTAAATTTTAATAAATTCTGCCATGTATTAATTAATAACGGTTAATTTAGCAAAACGTAATAAAAGCTTTTTTATTCCACCTACTTCAAAATGAATTTCTGCTTTTTTATCAGAACCTACACCTTCTATATTTAAAATTTTACCTCTACCAAAACGATCATGGTTAACTGTAGCACCTATTGATAAGTGTGAGGTATCTATTTTTTCAGTAACATTCTCAATTTTATTTTGAGGAGGAGTTTTTGTCAAAGATCTTAACTTTCGAACTTCTCTCTCTGCATCTGCTGCATCTTGTGAAATAAATTTTGGTGGAATTCCCGGTTTTGGTTTTTCCGTACGTAATTTAGATTTATCGACATCCCCAAAAATATCCACATTAATTCTTGGTTGATATCTATAATTAGTTTCAACTGGAGTTAAAAACTCTAGATATTCATCGTCTATTTCCTGAACAAATCTAGACGGTTCTGCATCCACTAATTTACCCCATCTGTATCTTGATTGAGCATACGTTAAATATGCTTGATGCTCCGCTCTAGTCAATGCTACATAAAATAATCGACGCTCCTCCTCTAACTCTGAGCGGGTGTTTATTGACATGGCAGACGGAAACAAATCTTCCTCCATACCTACAATAAAACAGATAGGAAACTCTAATCCTTTAGCTAAGTGAATGGTCATTAACGCTACACGATCATCATCACCTGTATCATTATCAAGGTCTGTAGCCAAGGCCACATCTTCCATAAATTCAGCTAAAGAACCTGTAGCTTCATCAATTTCCTTTTGCCCCTCGGTAAAGTCTTTAATACCGTTTAAAAGCTCTTCAATATTTTCTAGACGTGCAATACCTTCTGGTGTTCCGTCTTTTTTAAATTCTTGTATTAAACCTGTTTTTTTAGCTACGTGATCCGCTACATAAAAGGCATCTTGGTTTTGTGCAATAACCTGAAACGATTTAATCATGGTAACAAAATCCGAAAGTTTGTTTCGGGTATTTGCTGTAAGTTTTAAATCGATTTTATCGATATGCTCCATGACCTCAAAAATTGAGCGCTTGTAATGGTTTGCAGCCACGTTTAATTTCTCTAAAGTTGTATCACCAATACCACGCGCTGGGTAATTGATAACACGAACTAAAGCCTCTTCGTCTTTTGGATTTATAATTAATCTTAAGTAAGAAAGTACATCTTTAATTTCCTTACGTTGATAAAAAGATAATCCGCCGTAAATACGATACGGAATATCACGTTTACGTAAAGCATCCTCCATAGCACGTGATTGAGCATTGGTACGGTATAATATGGCAAAGTCCGAGTTTGGACGTTGGTTCTGCATTTTTTCCTCAAAAATGGTTGAGGCTACAAATCGACCTTCTTCAGAATCTGTTAACGAACGATGAACTTTAATTTTTGGACCAAAATCATTGGCTGTAAATACATTTTTTTCCAGCTTAACTGTATTCTTATCAATAATACAATTGGCTGCTTCTACAATGTTTTTTGTAGATCTGTAATTTTGCTCAAGGCGGTACATTTGCACATTATCGTAATCTTTTTGGAAATTTAAGATATTGTTGATATTTGCTCCGCGAAAAGCATAGATACTTTGAGCATCATCCCCAACAACACAAATGTTTTGAAAACGATCAGACAAAGCACGAACAATTAAATATTGTGAGTGGTTTGTATCCTGATACTCATCTACCAAAATATATTTAAAACGATCCTGGTATTTGATTAAAACATCTGGAAAACGTGTTAAAAGTTCGTTGGTTTTAAGTAGTAAATCGTCAAAATCCATAGCTCCGGATTTAAAACAACGCTCTACGTAATTGTTATAAATTTCTCCCATACGAGGGCGCTTTGCCATAGCATCAGCCTCCATAAGCTCTGGATTATTGTAATAGGCTTTTACAGTAATAAGATTATTTTTATATGAAGAAATTCGACCTAAAATTTGTTTGGGTTTATAGATATCCTTATCCAACTGCATTTCCTTAATGATTTGCCCAATAAGTCTTTGAGAGTCTTGAGAATCATAAATAGTAAAGTTAGAGGGATAACCTAATTTATCAGCCTCAATACGTAAAAGTTTAGCAAAAATAGAGTGGAAAGTTCCCATCCATAAATTTTTAGCCTCACTTGGTCCAACAATTTGTGCGATACGATTTTTCATTTCGCGCGCCGCCTTGTTTGTAAATGTAAGAGCTAAAATATTAAAAGCGTCCACACCTTGGTGCATTAAATAAGCAATACGAATGGTTAATACACGTGTTTTACCAGACCCCGCCCCTGCTATTACTATCATGGGTCCGTCTTTTTGTAAAACAGGTGCTCTTTGCGCTTCGTTTAACTGATCTATATATTGTTGCATTATGATAAATTACGTTTTTACAAAATTACAATTTTTAATTTTAAGTGTATGTATTTTTATATTACGATTAAGAAACAAAAAACGACCTGATAACAGATCGTTTTATATGCTTTTATTCGTCATTTCCGGCTAGGATACTAATAATTTCTAACTCCTCTGTTGTAGGTGAAAGTCCTGAATTAAAGTCCCAATAATTATAGAAAAAAGAAGTGTTTAAATTAATTAAAGATTTACCCGTAAATACATTTTTTTTGTTGAAATTAAAAGACTCTGTGTTTACATCGTTTATAACAAAATAATTCTTTACCTCTATTTTATCTGGCGCATCCTTTTTAGTAGTTTGGTGTACCCCTACCTCCTCTTTTGAGCTGGCTAAATGGTATAATTTACCGTTGATTTTATATGTTGCTCTAAAATCCGAATATAATACATATCCTTTGGTGATGTTAAAATTGTCAATTTTAGCGTATTGAAGTTTTTCTTTTGGAATAGTCGATTTAATATCTACTATTAATTTTTTAGTAAAATCATAAATGATCTCAAAGTTTGGTAATGCCTCAGCAACCTCCTCCTTGGCGTTGATATACATTACATAATATTCTTTATGTGCCGGATAAGTTTTAATTAAATATTCGTATTTTTTTTCCGCTCTATTTTGTATAACTTTATTTAAATAGGTAAAACCATAATAATTCTCAATTAAATTATTAAGATTATATCCTACGGTGTTTCCCCAAATATCAGGTTCAACAAGGCCATAAAAACGATTTTGTTCTACAATAATATCAGATTTTGGTTTACTGCCTTTTCCGGTAATGTAAAAATCTAATAGCCCATCGTTAAAACTAGAGTATATTCCATTTTTTTTGTAAAACTCTAATACAT
>CAVBJB010000214.1:0-3987 GCA_963595625.1 Lachnospiraceae bacterium
TATATCTTGTAGGTGCTGGTTTACGTAAAGACGAGAAAATTTTGCTAGATGGTATACGTATGGTAAAAGAAGGTGAACATATTGCTTTTAAGCAAATATCCCCTAAACAGGCTGTTTCTAATTTAGATCTGTACGCAGAATAATTTAAATCGAAGAGCTATGTTTAAAAAAATAATTTATAGACCGGTATTTGCCATTGTGCTATCGGTACTTATTTTGTTTGTTGGTGGTTTAGCCTTAAAACAATTACCAACTTCACAATTTCCGCAAATTGCCCCTACAACAGTCAGTGTATTTATTGCATATCCTGGAGCAAGTGCAGACGTACTAGTAAAATCTACATTAATTACTTTAGAGAATGCCATTAATGGTGTACAAGGTATGCGTTACATTTCTAGCGATGCTACCAGTGCGGGTGAAGCGACTCTTAATATTGTTTTTGATCCCGGAACCGATCCTAATGAGGCTGTAGTTTTAGTAAAAACAAGGGTAGATCAGGTAATGCCTTTATTACCAGAATTAGTTCAGAAAGAAGGGGTTATTGTAACACCTATTCAGCCTAGTATGCTTATGTACGTAAACCTTTACAGTACAAACAAAAGCATGGACGAAAAATTTCTATTTAACTACGCTACCGTAAATATTATTCCCGAATTAAATCGTGTAAAAGGCATTGCGCGTTCCCAAATTTTAGGAAGTAGACGTTATGCTATGCGTGTTTGGTTAAAACCAGATCGAATGCGTGCGTACAATATTTCTGTAGATGAAGTTATGGATGCAATTGGCGAGCAAAGTATTATTGGTCGTCCGGGTAGAATTGGTCAAAGTTCGGGCATTAAGGCCCAATCGTTAGAATATGTTTTAACCTATAAGGGACAATATAATACGCCAGATCAATACGAATCAATAATTATTAGATCTAATGCCGAGGGACAAAATGTAAAACTTAAAGACATTGCAACGGTTGAATTAGGTAGTGAATTTTTTGATATCTATTCTAACCTAGATGGACATCCGGCAGCTTCTATCATGTTAAAGCAAAATTACGGAAGCAATGCTACCGAGGTTATAGAACAAGTTAAACTTCAGTTAGAGGAAATGAAAGAGAGTTTTCCTCCTGGAGTTGATTATAAAATCAGTTATGATGTTTCTAAGTTTTTAGATGCATCCATAGAACAAGTAGTTCATACCCTACGTGATGCGTTTCTTTTAGTTGCCTTAGTTGTATTTATATTTTTGGGAGATTGGCGTTCTACTTTAATTCCAATTATAGCCGTGCCAGTATCATTAATTGGAGCCTTTTTTGTTATTCAATTATTTGGGATGTCTATAAATTTGGTAACCTTATTTGCATTGGTTTTAGCCATTGGTATTGTAGTAGATGATGCCATTGTTGTGGTTGAGGCTGTACACGCTAAAATGGAAGAAAAGCACCTCACACCTTTTAAAGCGGTTTTAGAAGTTATGGGAGAAATTAGTGGAGCCATTATAGCGATTACATTAGTAATGGTTTCTGTTTTTTTACCTATATCTTTTATGTCAGGTCCAGTGGGAACCTTTTATAGACAATTCTCTATAACTATGGCAAGCTCAATAGTAATCTCTGCTATCATAGCTTTAACATTAACTCCTGTTTTATGTGCCATGTTATTAAAAAACACACATGGACAACCCAAAAAGAAAACAATTATTTCTCGATTTATAGACACCTTTAATAAATTATTTGATAAACTTACAGGACGATATACCCTAATTCTAAGAAAAATTGTGAATCGTAAAGCTGTAACCTGGAGTATACTTTTACTATTTACTATAGGTATTGTGTATGAAAATCAAATATTACCGGGAGGTTTTATTCCAAGTGAAGATCAAGGGACTATTTATGCAATTGTACAAACGCCTCCTGGGTCTACTTTAGAGCGAACCAATCAAGTATCTAGAGAGCTCCAAAAAATTTGTTTACAAGTCGATGGAATCGAATCGGTTACATCCTTAGCGGGTTATGAGATTATGACAGAAGGTCGTGGATCTAACGCTGGAACCTGTTTAATAAACCTTAAAAACTGGAACGATCGAGAACATTCTGTCAAAGAAATCATGGAAGAACTCGAGGAAAAATGTAAAGGTTTAGGAGCAGTAATTGAGTTTTTTGAACCACCTGCAATTCCTGGTTTTGGTTCTTCTGGAGGATTTTCTATGCGTTTGTTGGATAAAAATGCAACCACAGATTATCAGGATTTTGACAAAGTAAACAAACAATTTATTGAGAATTTAAAAAAGAGAAAAGAACTTACAGGAGTATTCACGTTTTTTGCGGCTAACTATCCTCAGTACGAATTAGAATTTGATAATAATGCGGCCATGCAAAAAGGTGTTTCTATAGGGAAAGCCATGGAAAATTTAAACATTTTAATTGGTTCTACTTACGAACAAGGATTTATCCGTTTTGGTCAATTTTTTAAAGTTTATGTACAATCTGCTCCGGAATACAGAAGTTTACCAAGTGATATCTTAGGGCTTTATGTAAAAAATGATAAAGGAGAAATGGTTCCTTACTCCGCTTTCATGACACTTAAAAAAACGCAAGGACCTAATGAAATTACGCGTTACAACATGTATAATTCGGCATCGATTAGAGGATTACCAGCTCCAGGCTATACAACCGCTGATGCCATAAAAGCAATTAATGAAACTGCTTTGAGCACCTTACCAAACGGATATAAAATAGCTTGGGAAGGTTTATCTTTTGATGAGGCACAGCGTGGTAATGAGGCTATTTATGTGTTTTTGGTTGTTTTAGTTTTCGTTTATTTGGTGTTAGCGGCTCAATATGAAAGTTTTATTTTACCACTAGCCGTCATACTATCCTTACCCGTCGGGATTTTTGGTTCTTTCTTTTTATTAAAAGCAATGGGACTTGCAAATGATATTTATGCACAGGTAGGATTAATTATGTTAATTGGATTGCTAGGTAAAAATGCGGTTTTAATTATTGAATTTGCTGTACAAAGACGCCAAATGGGCGATTCTATTTTAGAGGCTGCCATGGAAGGAGCAAAGGTTAGATTCAGACCTATTTTAATGACATCCTTTGCCTTTATAGCCGGATTAATTCCGTTGCTTTTTGCTCATGGTGCCGGAGCCATAGGAAACCATACCATTGGAGCATCAGCTTTAGGCGGCATGTTATTTGGAACCGTGTTTGGTGTCTTTATTATCCCAGGGCTTTATTACATTTTTGGTAAATGGGCCGATGGTAAAAAGATGATAGATAACGAAGATGATAAACCTTTTACTGAAGATTTAATTAAATATGAATAATACCAAATTTTTATATATAAGTTTTTTAGTAGTGGCTTTAAGTTTTTCTGCTTGCAACTCGTTGCAGGTAGAAAATCGAGAGGCTAATACTAAAGTTCCAGAAAAATTTGCTAACAATCCATCGGATACTTTAGCAGTAACAAATTCTGGAAAAATGAATTGGAAAGAATTTTTTACAGATAAAAATTTGCAAGAGCTAATAGATTTAGGTTTAAAAAATAATCAGGAATTAGCGGTTGTAAAGCAAGAATTAGCTGTTGCAAAAAATGAAATCCGTATTAAAAAAGGAGAATATTTACCCAATGTTGGGTTAAAAGTAGGAGGTGGCGTTGATAAAGTAGCTCGATATACCAATATAGGAGCGATGGAAGCTACAACCGATTTGAAACCAGGTAAGGAAATGCCAGAACCTGTTCCGGACATATCCTTACAAGCTGTTGCCACTTGGGAAGTTGATATTTGGGGCCGATTACACAAAGCTAAACAAGCTGCTGTAAATAGATATTTAGCAAGTGTTGAAGGTCAAAATTTTATGGTAACTCAGTTAGTTGCTGAGATTGCTGAAAATTATTACGAACTTTTAGCTTTAGATGCTCAGTTGCAAATTGTAAATCAGAATATTGAATTACAAAATAATGCTCTAGATATTGTTAAAAAGCTGAAAGA
>CAVBJB010000215.1:0-3985 GCA_963595625.1 Lachnospiraceae bacterium
CAAAATACGGCTGGAAATGCTTATTTAATGGCTTTAATTTTTCAAAAACTAAAAAAGAACTTGAATATTTCTATATAAAAAAAGCACCCAAAAGGGTGCTTTCTTATATTTTCTCATTTTTAATTTTATCAACGATTTCTGGATCTAATAATGTAGAAGTATCACCAAAATTAGAGAAATCACCTTCTGCAATTTTTCTTAAGATTCTTCTCATAATCTTACCTGATCTTGTTTTTGGTAAACCTTCCACAAATTGTATTTTATCTAATTTAGCGATAGGCCCTATACTCGATGAAATTATCTCATTAATTTCTTTTATTAAATTATTACGATCCCTGTACTCTCCTGTTTCTTTAAGCGTAACATAGCCATAAAGTCCATTTCCTTTAATATCATGAGGATAACCAACAATAGCGGATTCTGCGACCGCAGGATGTTCATTTATAGCATCCTCTATAGGAGCTGTACCTAAATTGTGACCCGACACAATGACTACGTCATCTACCCTACCGGTAATTCTGTAATATCCAACCTCGTCTCTTAGAGCTCCGTCTCCAGTAAAATATTTACCAGGGAAAGCTGTAAAATAGGTTTCTTTAAAACGTTGATGATCCCCCCAAATAGTACGTGCCATACCTGGCCATGGTTGTTTAATACATAAATTACCTACTACTTGATTATCTTCGATTTCGTTTCTTTTATCATCCATTAAAACAGGTAAAATTCCCGGTAATGGTAATGTTGCATATGTTGGTTTTGTTGGTGTGATAAAAGGTAAAGGAGAAATAAGTATTCCACCTGTTTCCGTTTGCCACCACGTATCAACAATAGGACATCTTTTTTTACCTACGTGGTTGTTATACCAATGCCAAGCCTCCTCATTAATAGGTTCTCCTACTGATCCTAAAACTTTTAAAGATGAAAGGTCGTATTTGTCAACATATTCTACATTTTCTTTAGCTAAAGATCTTATAGCTGTTGGCGCAGTGTAAAATTGAGTTACTTTATGTTTTTCAACCACTTGCCAAAATCTTCCGAAATCTGGATAAGACGGAACTCCTTCAAAAATTACAGTTGTTGCACCATTTAATAAAGGACCATAAAGTATATAAGAATGGCCTGTAATCCAACCTATATCGGCTGTACACCAATAAATATCATTTTCTTGGTAATTAAAAATGTTTTTAAATGTAAAACCAGTGTAGACCATATAACCTCCAACACTATGCACCATACCTTTAGGTTTTCCTGTAGATCCCGAAGTATATAAAATAAATAGTGGATCTTCAGAATCCATTACTTGCGCTACATTGTTAGTTGATGCGTTTTTTAATAAATCATATACCCAAAGGTCTCTTCCCTCTACTAAATTTATTGAGTTATTTGTGCGTTTAACTAGTAATACTTTTTTAACTTTTTTTGTAGTTTGTAAAGCTTCGTCCACAATTGCTTTAAGGTCCAAAACTTTGTTTCCTCTGTACGATCCATCTGATGTAATTATGATCTCCGATCCACAATCCTCGATTCTTGAAGCTAATGCAGAAGCCGAAAAACCTGCAAAAACCACGGAATGTATAGCGCCAATTCTAGCACATGCTAAAACCGTAACAGCTAATTCCGGTATCATGGGTAAATAAATACATACTCTATCACCTTTTTTAACCCCTTGGTCTAATAACACATTTGCCATTTTACAAACGCGTTCATATAAATCATTATATGTAATATACTGTGCAGGTTCCTCGGGGTTATTGGGTTCAAAAATAATTGCATTTTTGTTACCTCTTTTATTTAGATGTCTATCTATACAGTTTTTTGTAATGTTAACCTTACCATTTGTAAACCAATTAATATTAGCCTCAAATAAATCACAATCTAAAACTTTGTCCCAATTTTGGTACCACGTAAAATTTTCTTCGGCAATTTTTCCCCAAAACTTTCGAGGTTCCCGAATTGATTTTTTGTAAAGTTTAAAATACTCTTCTAAACTTTCAATTTGGTAATAACTCATAATAATTTAATTTGTGTGTTTGTTTATTAATTTGCGATAAATAACAAGTTGCGAATTCGTTATTTATAAATTCCGATTTTATAATCTTTAACAACTTCTAAAATATGATCTACACTTGTAATATCATCAATAGTTGAAGGTATTTGATACTCTTTACCATCTACTATCTGTCTTAAAAGTTTTCTAAGCGTTTTACCTGATCTGGTTTTGGGTAGTTTATCTAATACAATGATATTTTTTAAAGCGGCTACAGCTCCAATTTTTTCTCTAACTAAATGAACTACTTCGTATTGAAGTTGGAAACTTTCAATTGTTTCACCCGTCTTTAAAACAACAAAACCCAAAGGAATTTGCCCTTTTATACTGTCCTCAATTCCGACAACTGCACATTCCGCTACAGATGGGTGCTGAGATACAACTTCTTCCATATCTGCGGTAGAGAGTCTATGTCCAGCTACATTTATTACATCATCTACCCTACCCGTTACCCAGATGTTGCCATCCTCGTCCTTGTAACCTCCATCTCCTGTAAAATAATAACCCGGAAATTGTGATAAATATGATTCTTGAAAACGCTTTTCGTCTTGCCATAATCCCATTAAAGTTCCCGGAGGTAAAGGTAATTTTGCAACTATAAAACCTTCTTGATTGGCTGCTAATTCATCGCCAGCTTCATTAAAAATTTTAATATCGTAACCAATTACAGGTTTACCGGCAGAACCAGGTTTATAAGGCAACAATTCAATACCTGCCATATTGGCTAACATAGGCCATCCCGTTTCGGTTTGCCAACAATGGTCAATAACTGGAATATTAATGTGTGATTTATACCAATCTATAGTTGTTACATCGCTTCTCTCTCCTGCTAAAAATTGTAAACGTAAAGAAGATAAATCGTGTTTTTTTATAAATTCACCATTAGGATCTTCTTTTTTTATAGCACGTAATGCTGTTGGAGCTGTAAACATAACATTCACTTTATGCTCCTCTATTACCCTCCAAAAAGTTGAGGCATCAGGAGTTCTAACAGGTTTACCTTCAAAAACAATAGTTGTAGTTCTATTTAAAAGAGGGGCGTAAACAATGTAACTATGGCCCACTACCCAACCCACATCAGATGCGGACCAAAATACTTCACCCGGATTTATATCGTAGATTTGTTTCATAGAGTTTTTTAGAACCGTAACGTATCCTCCCGTATCTCTCACTATACCTTTAGGTTTTCCTGTTGTACCAGAAGTGTACAAAACATATAATGGATGAGTAGATGGGACAGAAACACAATCAGCTTCCTCAGATCCATAAACTAAAGCATCATAATCAACATCGTATTTTTTAAAAGGAATTCTTGCTCCTAATTTTCTATTAAATACAACAACATGGTCAGGTTTATGTTTGGCAATCTCTATAGCTTCGTCAACAAAAGGTTTATAGGCTAAAAGTCTGTCAATCTCTATACCTGAGGATGCTGTTAAAATAACTTTTGGTTTACAATCATCAATTCTGATGGCAAGTTCGTTAGGTGCAAATCCACCAAAAACAACAGAATGTGTTACACCAAGCCTTGCACAAGCAAGCATAGAAAATAAAGCTTTTGGAATCATTGGCATATAAATAATAGCCGTATCTCCCTTTGTTAAACCTAAAGAAATAAGTCCACCCGCCAATTTAGCAACCTCGGTCTTAACTTCTAAATAAGTAAATTTTTTAACTTGTTGAGTCACTGGCGAGTCGTAAATTATTGCAATTTCATCCCCGTAACCATCTTCTATATGTTTGTCTAATGCTAAATAGCATGCATTAAGTTCACCATCCTTAAACCAAACAGGATAATTAGCTTCATTTGTAGATAATATTTCCGTAGGTTCCTTATACCATTTAATAGCTTGTGCTTGTTCTTTCCAAAAGAAATGAGGATCAGTTATACTTTTAGTATAAAAGTCTAAATAGTTCATTATTATGTTTGTTATATGT
>CAVBJB010000216.1:0-3978 GCA_963595625.1 Lachnospiraceae bacterium
TTTATTTTAATCTCATCCCTAAGCTTGGCCGCTTGCATAAAATCTAAATCTTTAGCGGCTGTCTCCATTGCTTTTTTCTTTTGTTTAATAACTTTTTCTAAATCTTGATTCGAAAGATATTCTGCATTAGGTTCTGCAGCAAAATTATACAGGTTAGTGTCTTTAACTGACTTTTCTTTATCTTTAGTTGCCGTTGATTTACCAAGAGTATTATCTACAATAGCTTTTTTTAAGGCTTGTGGCTCAAAACCATGAGCTTTATTATAGCGCATTTGTTTTTCCCTACGATAAGCTGTGTCATCAATGGTTTTTTGCATAGATTCTGTAATCTTATCTGCATACATAATAGCTTTACCGTTTACGTTACGAGCAGCTCTACCCACGGTTTGAGTTAAAGATCTATTGTTTCTTAAAAAACCTTCTTTATCTGCATCTAAAATAGCTACTAGAGACACTTCGGGTAAATCTAACCCTTCACGTAATAGATTAACTCCAATTAATACATCAAAAATTCCTTTACGTAGATCTTGCATAATTTCAACACGCTCTAGGGTATCAATGTCCGAGTGAACGTAACGACATCTAATCCCAACTTTATCAAAGAATTTAGCTAATTCTTCTGCCATTCTTTTAGTTAGGGTAGTTACAAGTACGCGCTCATCATTTTCAGCTCGAACCTGAATTTCATCAATAAGATCGTCGATTTGATTTTGGGATGGTCTTACCTCGATAATTGGATCTAGTAAACCTGTAGGTCTGATAATTTGTTCTACATAAACCCCTTCGGATTTTTTTAATTCGTAGTCTGCAGGTGTAGCCGATACGTAAATTACTTGATTTTGTAGGGCTTCAAACTCTTCAAACTTTAAAGGTCTATTGTCCATAGCGGCCGGTAATCGGAATCCGTATTCTACTAAATTTTCTTTTCTAGATCTATCACCCCCATACATAGCATGTACTTGTGAAACTGTAACGTGAGATTCATCAATCACCATTAAATAATCTTCCGGGAAATAATCTAATAAACAGAAGGGTCTAGTTCCTGGTAGACGTCGGTCTAAATACCTTGAGTAATTCTCGATACCTGAACAATAACCTAATTCACGAATCATTTCTAAATCAAAGTTAGTACGTTCTTCTAGTCTTTTAGCTTCTAGGTGTTTTCCTATAGATTTAAAATAATCTACTTGTTTTACTAAGTCTTGTTGAATATCCCAAATAGCAGATTGTAAAACATCTGGTGATGTAACAAACATGTTGGCAGGATATATATTTAAGCGATCGTATTTTTCAAAAGGTTTTCCTGTGGCTTTATCAATAGCTTCAATTTCTTCGATTTCGTCCCCAAAAAAATGAATTCTAAAAGGATCATCTGCGTATGCGGGATAAATCTCAACTGTATCTCCTTTAATCCTAAAGGTACCGGGTGTAAAATCAGCTTCGGTTCTAGAATATAAACTTTGTACCAAACGGTGTAAAAGTTTAGTACGTGGGATAACTTGATCCTTATGTATGGAAATCACGTTTTTTTGAAATTCAACAGGGTTACCAATCCCGTAAAGGCATGACACAGAAGCGATAACCACAACATCTCTACGCCCTGATAAAAGGGCAGATGTAGTGCTTAAACGCATTTTTTCTAATTCCTCGTTAATAGATAAATCTTTTTCTATGTACGTACCAGTAACGGGGATATATGCCTCTGGCTGATAATAGTCGTAGTAAGAAACAAAGTATTGAACAGAATTATTAGGTAAGAAAGTTTTAAATTCTTGATATAATTGAGCTGCAAGTGTTTTATTGTGTGCCAAAATTAACGTTGGTTTATTAACTTCGGCTATAACATTTGCAATAGTAAATGTTTTTCCTGATCCAGTTACCCCAAGTAAAGTTTGATATTTTTCTTGATTTAGAATTCCCTCACTAAGTTTTTGAATCGCTTGTGGTTGATCTCCTTTGGGTTGATAATCAGAAACAACTTGAAACTTCATAGTTTAAATATTTTTTACAAAAATACGAATAGTTTTTAACTTAAAGAAAAAGAGGAGGTTTAAGCGCTTTTTATTAACTTTTATTAGTATTTGGTTGTAATTTTTTTATGCAGAATTATATGAACAAATTTTAAATATTTATATTTGTAGGGTAATTGTGATTTTTTTAAATATTACATATAATCTAGTTTATTTTGATAAATGGTATAAAGTTTTTTAATTCATTACTCAATTTTATGCGATTTGTAAAATAATAAGTATTTAGCTAGGAAATTGTAAGATTATGAATAACTAAAAATAAATAAAAAATATTTTTACAAAAAAATATAAAAATACATGTTAATATATAATAAATGTATTTTACTAACGTTTATTGATTGTTATGTGATTAAAAAGATTCATTTACAAAGTAATAAATTTAATTTAATAGAAAAATTATGGGACAATTTTTAGATGATTTCATCAATGATGTTAAAAATAATATTCCTGGTTTTATTGCAGTTGCTGTAGTTGAAATAAAATCTGGGGTTTCTTTTGGTTCTTATTCAGCTAACCCAGACTTTGATCCAGATTTAGCATCGGTTTTCAACTTAGAAGTAGCGAAAGCAAAAATGAATGCAATTAAAGTGTTAGGGCAAGACGGTCAAAAAATCGAAGACATTATGATTACCTTGACATCGCAAATTCACTTTATTTCATTATCTGAGACAGGGGAGTACATGGTTTACTTAGCTGTAGATGGAAATAAAACAAACTTAGGTATGGCAAGAGCTTTACTTATGAAATATAAAAGAGAAATCGAAGGTAAACTTTAATAGTTTGATCAACGGTAGAAAAAGGGAGTATAGTTTTTATACTTCCTTTTTCTATTTTTAGTCCTTACATTCCATTACAATTAATTTACCTTTTGTAATTTTAATTTCTACTTGATTATTACCTTCTACAAAATTACTACTTCCGGTTCTTATCCCCAGTTCTAAAGGTTCATTCGTTAAATTATAAGCAAGATTCTTAGTTGTAATGCCTTCGACTTTACCAATGGGTAAGAGTGATATAATTGTATCTTCTGTAAAAAATTTTTTATAATTATAATTTTCGTCAATACAGTAAATAGTCGAATATTTATCTATAATCTTTATATCAACTTTTGAATTATATTTGGCTAAACTTGATATATTATTAAAGGTATGATCCATTCGCTTTCCGGTTAATCCTAATCCAATAATATGAGTAAATCCTTCTTCTATTAAATATTCAATTCCTTTTTCAAAATCCGTTTTTTCTTGATCAGGGGTTAATATGATTTTTAAATTTGGATATTTCTTTACATATTCATTCGGATCAAAATTTCTATCAAAATCTCCTAATACTGCCTGAGGGACTAGCTTAGTATAAATGTCAATTTTAGTGATAGCACTATCTAATACTAAAATATAAGATTCAGTATCAAGATATTGATTGCTGTTTTTTAATATATCTAAATCACCATTTCCAATAATTATAGCCGTTTTACTATTAAATAAAGTCATTATTTATCTTAAAAAAAAGTTTAAAAAACAATATAATTTTAATTTTTTGTTATTTTTTATGAAAATATTCAGTTTTAATAAAAAAAAATGTAAATTTGCGTAACATCAGGTTTTTGTAAGAAAAAGATGTTTTTGTAGTTAATTTAAAGGAGGGGAGTGGTATCACCTCCTTTTTTTATGGTATTAAAACAGTTCTTGTAAATTCTTTATGCAGACTAAAATAACCTAGCGGGTAATTTTGAGCGTCTGTGGTATTTACTATATTACCTCTAATTTCGCTAATAGGTGAAGCAAACGGATTACCAGAATCTTGAGAAATACTAAGAATTCTGTTCATGTATTCGTAATATAATTTTGAGGTTTCTGAGAAACTTATATTGAATGAATCTCCACTTTCAATCTCATCATTCAATAGTAAAAAATACATTAAATTTCCGTTTGTAAATTTATCATTTGAT
>CAVBJB010000217.1:0-3959 GCA_963595625.1 Lachnospiraceae bacterium
TATTATATCAGGTACTACAGGTTGGTTAGATCAATACCAAACTATCGTAGATTTAGTTACTGAAAAAAATGGAGCATTTATTTACGGGTCAAACTTTAGTTTAGGTGTAAACATCTTTTTTCAATTAAACGAATATTTAGCTAAAATGATGGCTAACCTTAAACAATATAATGTTAGTTTAGAGGAAATTCATCATACTCAAAAATTAGACGCACCCTCGGGAACAGCAATTTCATTAGCCGAAGGAATTATTAAAAACACTGATTTTACCTCATGGACAATGGATGAAGTGAAAGAAAATCAAATTCCAATTGAGGCTAAACGTATAGAAAATGTTCCAGGAACCCATATTATTAAATACCAATCTGAAGTTGATACTATAGAAATTGGACACGTAGCACATTCAAGAGAAGGATTTGCGCTAGGATCTGTAGTAGCAGCAGAGTGGATTTTAGGAAAAAAAGGAGTCTTTACAATGAAAGACGTTTTAAACCTAAACACAATATAAAACCAAACTTAACTAAATATATTTATGACAATTTTTGAATGGTTTATATTTTTTCTTGCAGTTCAAGTAATTCACTACTTAGGAACTTGGAAATTATATGAAAAAGCGGGAAGAAAAGCCTGGGAAGCTGCAATCCCTGTATACAATGCCATAGTTTTAATGAAGATTATTGATCGACCTAAGTGGTGGACCGTTTTACTATTTATCCCAATAATCAATTTAATTATCGTTGGTGCAATTTGGGTAGAAACTGTTAAAGCTTTTGGTAAAAAAGAAGTTATACATGCCGTTTTAGCTGTAGTAACACTAGGTTTTTATATTTATTATTTAAACTATGTAGATAAAGATATTCGTTACATACCCAATAAAAACCAAAAGTTTAAAGACAACTTTTTAAGCTCTATTGTTTTTGCTGTTGTAGTAGCAACTTTTGTACATACGTATTTTATACAACCTTTTACCATTCCTTCTTCTTCTCTAGAAAAAACACTTTTAGTGGGAGACTTTTTATTTGTATCTAAATTTCATTACGGAGCGCGTAATCCAATGACTACGGTTGCTCTGCCAATGGTGCATGATACAATACCAGTAGTAAATAAAAAATCATACTTTAATAAGCCACAATTACCTTATTTTAGATTCCCTGGTTTTACAAAGTTAGAACGTAATGACATTGCTGTATTTAACTGGCCTGTGGATACCGTTCGTTATTTTGGAGATAATCAATCTGTAGGCATCAGAAAACCTATAGACAAAAAGTCCAATTACGTAAAAAGAACTGTTGGAGTTCCTGGAGACCAATTAGAAATAAAAGATGGATTATTGATTGTTAATGGAGAAGAATTAAAATACTCAGACCGTACTAAACTTCAATATTCTTATATTGCAACAACAAATGGTACTCCTCTTGATGCTAATTTTATAATAGATAAATTAAACATTACAGATAGAGCCTTTCCTATATCGGATACAACAGTATTTTTTAGTGCTCTAACAGATGAATCTGTTACTAGATTAAAAGAATTATCTTCTATTAAAAGCTTAACGCGTAATATTAATAATAAACCTAATTCGTCTGTTTTTCCTTATAATAATTTATGGAACGAGGATAATTTAGGTCCAATTTACATTCCTGAAGCAGGTAAAACCGTAGAGTTAAATACTGAAACTTTACCATTTTACAAACAAATTATTACTGAATACGAAGGTAATACTTTAACAACTTTAGGTAATGAAATTAGAGTAAACGGTGTCCCAACAAATAAATATACATTTAAGTATAATTATTACTACATGATGGGAGACAACCGCCACAACTCTGAGGATAGTAGATTTTGGGGATTTGTACCAGAAACACACATTGTAGGAAAACCTATTTTTATCTGGATGAGTATAGACAACAGACCATACTTAAAATTACTAGATAAAATGCGCTGGGAACGTTTCTTTACAACTGTAGCTGGAGAAGGTAAACCAACCTCTTATTTCCCATATTTTGCTGTAGCACTTGTAAGTTACATTATCTATGACTTTTTTAAAGCAAGAAAGAAAAAAAGAAACGAACGTAGACGTTACGAATAATATATTTTAACCGACTGAACACACAGTCGGTTTTTTTATTTAAAAAAAAATGTAATTTTGCGATCATAAATTAAAGCTATGGAATCTATTTTAATACACCCTTCATATTTTCCTTCTATATCTCATTACGTTGCAATGGTAAATGCCCAATCTATCACATTTGAGGTAGATGATAATTTTCAGAAGCAAACCAACAGAAATAGAATGTACATTTATTCGCCAAACGGAATTCAAATGCTAAATATTCCCATAAAACATAGTAAATTTAAGCATCAAAAATTTAAAGATTTACGTATCGAAAATGATTTTGACTGGCAAAAAAATCACTTTAAATCATTAGAAGCTGCTTACAGAACTTCACCCTTTTTTGAATATTTTGAAGATGATTTTCGACCTATTTTCGAAAAGAAAAAAGAGTTTATGATGGATTTAAATTTTGAAATTTTTGAAATCGTAAATTCATGTTTAGGAGTTAAATTCCCTTTTACCAAAACTCAGGAATATTTTAAAGAAGTTGATCCTAAAATTACAGACTTAAGATATTTAGTAAATGGTAAAATAGATAAAAACCAATTTGAACCATACACACAAGTATTTGATGAAAAACACGGTTTTATAAACAATTTAAGTATTTTAGATTTGTTGTTTAACGAGGGTAGACATGCCGTTACTTATTTAAAAGAACAAAAAATACAATTATAAAAAAAAGAGGAATAGCAAAATCTATTCCTCTTTTTCTTTTATTTTTAAACGGGTAACAACCGGAAAATGATCTGATTTTTTAAAATCCTGATGGGTAACAAATTCTTTTACCTGCAATTGCTTATCGGTTAATATATAATCTATACGAGCTGGGAATAAAGCAAAATCATAGGACTTACCAAAACCTTTACCTGCCTCTACAAAGCTATCGTTAAGTTCTCCTCTTATAGTTCTGTAAACGTAAGAAAAAGCACTGTTATTCATATCTCCACAAACTATAACCGGAGATTTTACATCTTCCCTATGTTTTAAAATTTGTTCGGCTTGTTCCTGTTGGTCTGTAAAAGCTTTTTTTAATTTGTTAAAAATCTTTCTCGACTTTTTCTCGTAAATTTCTGCTGGATCCGTATTAATATCTTCGCCAATTTTTATAGATTCCAAGTGCATTGTATAAACTCGCAATAAAGTTCCATTTACATTTACATCTACATAAATGGCGTTGTTATTACTATTTTCAAAATCTAAATCACCTCTGTTTATAATGGGATGTTTGGAGTAAATAGCAAGTCCAGATTGTATGTATTTTCCTTTCGTAACTATATGCTTATATTTAAAACCTGAAAGTTTAAAATTAGCATTTGGAGTAAATTCTTGCAAACAAACAATATCTGCATTATTTACTTTTATAAATGCAGCAACATCATCCGTTACATCTACATTGGGCATCCAATCAAATTTATTAAACAAATGCACATTATAACTAACCAAGGTTATATCGGCAGATTCTTTATCTTCTACTCTATCCGTTAACTTATAAAATAATTTGAAGAACGGAAGTCCTACTACAAATATAAAAACAGATAATAAAATTTGCTTTTTAAATTGTAAAGCCCAATATATAAAAAACAGCAAATGTAAAATCAATAATAGCGGTAAACCTAAGCTTAAAACAGATAAAACAGGATATTTTTTTGGAGCAACGTAAGGCAATAAAAATCCTGCTAGTGTTATCAACGCTAGTAATATATTTAAAAAATATATGAATTTATTAAATAGGGAAAGCTTCCTCATATTATTCTTTGCCTGCTCTAAACAAAAAGTCTTTTTCGTCTGCAGCTAAACTATCGTATCCAGAAACACTTATCTTATCTAAGATATCATCTATACG
>CAVBJB010000218.1:0-3950 GCA_963595625.1 Lachnospiraceae bacterium
ATGTTTTTTTTGATAAATACTTTTACAAATATCTATTTTTACTATATTAGCAAAACAAAATAATAAATAAACGAAAACAAACTAATTTACATTATGAATAAAAAAGTCGTTATAGTTTCTGCTGTACGTACCCCAATGGGTAGTTTTATGGGAGCTTTATCTACTGTTCCTGCTACTAAGTTAGGAGCTACTGCTATTAAAGGAGCTTTAAACAAAATTAATTTAGATCCTAAACACGTTGACGAAGTTTTAATGGGTAACGTTGTACAAGCTGGTGAAGGACAAGCTCCGGCTAGACAAGCTGCTCTTTATGCAGGATTACCTAATACAGTTCCATGTACTACTGTAAATAAAGTGTGTGCATCTGGTATGAAAGCGGTTATGCAAGGTGCGCAAGCGATTATGTTAGGTGATGCTGAGGTTGTTGTTGCAGGTGGTATGGAAAATATGAGCCAAATCCCTCACTATGTACACATGCGTAACGGAGCTAAATTTGGACCTGCTACTATTTTAGATGGGTTACAAAAGGATGGATTAACAGACGCTTACGATAATAATGCTATGGGTGTGTCTGCTGACGCTTGTGCTGTTAAATATGAAATTTCTAGAGAAGAACAAGATGCTTTTGCTATTGGATCTTACACAAAATCAGCTGCTGCTTGGGATGCTGGTAAATTTGATAATGAAATTGTACCTGTAGAAGTTCCTCAACGCAAAGGCGATCCTATTTTAGTTACTAAAGACGAAGAGTATACTAATGTTAAATTAGATAAAATTCCTTCATTAAATGCTGTATTCACAAAAGGTGGAACTGTTACTGCTGCTAACGCATCTACAATTAATGATGGTGCTGCTGCTTTAGTTTTAATGAGCGAAGAAAAAGCTAACGAACTAGGATTAAAACCTTTAGCTTACATAACCTCTTATGCTGATGCTGCACATGAGTCAGAGTGGTTCACTACTGCTCCATCTAAAGCTTTACCAAAAGCTTTAGAAAAAGCTAATTTAACTAAGGATCAAATTGACTTTTTTGAATTTAACGAAGCTTTTTCTGTTGTTGGTTTGGCAAACACTAAAATTTTAGGTCTAGATCCTAATAAAGTTAATGTTAACGGAGGTGCAGTATCTTTAGGACACCCTCTAGGATGTTCTGGTGCGCGTATTATTGTAACTTTAATTAATGTTTTAGAACAAAACAATGGAAAATACGGTGCCGCTGCTATTTGTAATGGTGGTGGTGGAGCTTCTGCAATTGTAATTGAAAAAGCTTAAAAAATTTTAATAATATAATTTGCACAAAATCTCTATTTATTTGAATAGAGATTTTGTATTTTTACGCAAAATTCAATTTATGTTTGGTATTTGTATTTTAGCTAATATTCCTTTACGTTTAGAACCTAGTGATAAGAGTGAAATGACCTCTCAAGTCTTATTTGGTGATTTTTTCGAAGTATTAGAAGAACAAGGAAATTGGACTAAAATACGTGTGGATTATGACCAATACGAAGGATGGATTGATACTAAACAATACCAAAAAATATCGGAAAACGATTTTAATAATCTTAAACAAGTACCCTTAAAAGTATCAAACGATATTATAGAATATGTTACTACAGCTTCAGATTTTTTAGTCCCAATACATTTAGGGTCTGATCTCAGATTTTTAGATCTACCAGAAATAAATACTCAAGGATTTAGTTTTGACGGCGTTTACAATAAACCGATAACAGATAAAACCGAAATTCTTAAAACGGCTTTTTTATACTTAAATGCTCCATATATGTGGGGTGGAAAAACCCCTTTTGGAATAGATTGTTCTGGATTTACACAAATGGTTTATAAAACAATAGGAGTTAAAATCCCACGAGATGCTTATCAACAAGCCAACCTAGGAGAACATTTAAGTTTTATTGAAGAAGCTGAACCTGGAGATTTAGCTTTTTTTGATAATGAAGAAGGCAGAATTATACACGTAGGAATCATAATGGCTGATAACTACATTATACATGCATCCGGAAAAGTTCGAGTTGACCGACTAGATCATCAAGGGATTTATAATATAGACACAGGTAGACATACACATAAATTACGTGTAATAAGCAAAATAATTTAAAACGAGGGAGTCTTTTCTTCGTTTTTTTTATGCCAACCACCCTTCCCTATCCAAACTACGGTATTGTATTGCTTCAGCAATATGATGGGATTGTATTGTAAGACTCTCCTCTAAATCGGCTATTGTTCTAGATACCTTTAAAATTCGATCATATGCACGAGCAGAAAGATTTAATTTATCCATAGCTCTTTTTAATAATTCTAGAGACTCTGAATCTAACACACAAAATTCCCTTAGCAACGCCGTATTCATTTGGGCATTATAATGTACATTTTCTTTCTCTTTATAACGTTCTACCTGAATATTTCTTGCTTTAATCACTCGTTCTCGAATACTTTCACTACTTTCTGAATTAGATTTCTGTGCCAACTTTTCAAACGGTACCGGATTCACTTCTATGTGTAAATCAATTCTATCCAATAACGGCCCCGAAATTTTAGACATATACCTTCTCATTTCAGCCATTGTAGAACTGCTTGCATGCTCATCGATAAAATAACCTGAAGGACTTGGATTCATACTTGCCACCAACATAACTGATGAGGGATAGGTTATACTATATTTTGCTCTGGAAATTGTTACTTCTCTATCTTCTAATGGTTGACGCATAACTTCCAATACCTCTCGTTTAAACTCTGGCAATTCATCTAAAAATAAGACTCCATTATGGGCTAAAGATAATTCTCCGGGTTGGGGATAACCTCCCCCTCCTACTAATGCAACAGAACTACATGTATGATGAGGAGCTCTAAAAGGACGCTCGGAGATTAACCCCATTTGTTTTACTTTACCTAATACGCTATGGATTTTAGTCGTTTCTAAAGCTTCATGTAGAGTCATCGGAGGTAAAATACTCGCAATACGTTTAGCCAACATGGTTTTTCCTGAACCGGGTGGACCAACTAAAATAATATTATGTCCACCAGCGGCTGCAATTTCCATTGCCCTTTTTACAGATTCTTGACCTTTAACATCCGAAAAATCAAATTCTGAATGCTTTAAATTTTGAAAAAATAGATCGCGAGTATTAATGTAGGTAGGTTTGATAGTTGAAATTCCATAGATTATATCTATTACTTCTTGAAGATTTTGAGCGCCAAAAACTTCTATTCCGTCAACTATCGCAGCTTCATTTGCATTCTCTAAAGGTAAAATTAATTTTTTAAAGCCATCTTTCTTAGCCTGAATTGCAATGGGCAAAGCCCCTTTTATTGGTGAAATTTTTCCATCCAAGGACAATTCTCCCAAAATAATATAATCGTCAAAATTTGTTTGTGTAATTTGGTTTGATGCTGCTAATATGGCAATACTTATGGGTAGATCATAAGCTGAACCCTCTTTCCTTAAATCTGCAGGAGCTAAATTTATTGTAATTTTTTTACCAGGCATCTGGAACTTGTTATTTGCCAGAGCTGCAGCAATCCTGTATGAACTCTCCTTTATAGCATTATCAGGTAAACCAACTAAATGATAACCTATACCTTTATTTATAAAAACCTCTATAGTAATTAATTGTGCATTAATCCCGAAGACTGCGCTACTATATATTTTTATTAGCATAAACTCAAAAGTTTTTAAACGAAAAAAGGTCAAACCTAAGTTTGACCTTATAATAACTTTAAAGCTTACGTTATATTATAATTCTTTAAAAATTGTGTGCATTAAACGTTTTTTGTCGTTAATACTTTCTTCTAAAGAAATCATTGTTTCCGTTCTGTAAACACCTTCGATATCATCAATCATGAAAATTACTTCTTTAGCATGTTTAGTATCTTTTGCACGGATTTTACAGAAAATGTTGTATTTACCTGTAGTAACGTGAGCTACTGTTACGAAA
>CAVBJB010000219.1:0-3894 GCA_963595625.1 Lachnospiraceae bacterium
GGCTTGGCGGTTCTTTTTTAATATTAAAAAAGAAGTTGTATCAGGATATCAATGGTTTTGATCCTAATTATTTTATGTACGTTGAAGATGTTGATCTAAATAAATTAATTGCAAATAAAGGTTTTAATAGAGTATTTACTCCAAAAATTGAATATATTCATTATGTTGGTTATAATCCTAAAAAGAATCCACTAATTATTGATAGTTATCGCATATTTATAAAAAAACACTATGGCTTTTTTAAAAGATTTATCTTGGCAATTTCTTTGAATTTAACGCATATTGTTAAAAAAATTAAGTACAGATTCTAATGTAGAATTTGAATTTTATAGTTTATATAATGAAGAAAATTTTATTATGTTTTGGAACAAGACCTGAAGCAATTAAAATGGCAGTTCTAATAAAAAAATTAGAAAAAGAAAATTTTGAAACAAGGGTTTGCGTTACAGCTCAACATAGACAAATGTTAGATCAAGTTTTGGATTTTTTTAATATTGTTCCTTACTATGATCTAAATATTATGGATAAAAATCAAACATTAAATTCCATAAGTAGCAAAATGTTCAAAGGTTTGGAAGAAGTGTATGATGATTTTAATCCTGATTTGGTATTGGTTCATGGAGATACAACAACTTCTACAATTTGTGCAATATCAGCTTTTCATAGGCAAATTAAAGTTGGTCATATAGAAGCCGGTTTGAGAACATATAATAAATTCTCACCATTTCCTGAAGAATTAAACAGACAAATTACTACAAAAATTGCTAATTATCATTTTGCCCCTACAGAGTTATCTAAGCAAAATTTATTATCTGAAAATATAGATGAAAATGATATTTTAGTTACAGGAAACACTGTAATAGATTCCTTGTTTGAAGGATTAAATATTGTTTCAGATTCACCTACTGAAGAAATTAGTAAATTTAAAGATTTAATAGATTCATCTAAAAAAATTATATTAGTAACTGGTCACAGAAGGGAAAATCATGGTGAAGGTTTTATAAATATTTGTAAAGCTTTAAAAGAAATAGCCTCAAAACATAATGATTTTTTAATTGTATTTCCTGTACATCTAAATCCTAATGTAAAAGGTCCTGTATATAAAATTCTAAGTGGAATTAAAAATATATTACTGATAGAGCCTTTAAATTACCCGGCTTTTATTTATTTAATGAGTATGTCGTATATAATCTTAACTGATTCAGGTGGTGTTCAGGAAGAGGCCCCTAGTTTAGGAAAACCTGTTTTAGTCATGAGAGATAATACTGAAAGACCTGAAGCTGTTGAAGCAGGAACAGTGCTATTAGTTGGGACTAATAAAGATTTTATAGTTAATAATGTTGATAGATTAATAAACGATAAGATTTTTTACGAAAACATGTGTAAAGTTAAAAATCCATACGGAGACGGTACTTCATGTGATAAAATTATTGAATTTATTAAGTCTAAGCTTTAACATCCAACTACTATTTTATGAAAGTTTTATTTCAGTCAAGAACTAATTTATTTAAAGCACCTGGTGGAGATATGGTCCAGATGCAAAAAACAAAACAATATCTTGAAAAATTAGGTGTAGAAGTTGATATTTCTTTAGAATTCGAACCTGATCTTACAGGTTATGATGTTGTGCATCTATTTAATTTAATGGAGCCTCAGGATATTTATAGACAATACTTAAATGCAAAAAATCAAAACAAACCTATTGTTTTATCCACAATATATGGTTTATATACAGAATATGAAAGAAATGCTAGAGGAGGTTTTTTTCAAATTATAGCAAACATACTTTCTCCTTATCAAATCGGCTATATTAAAACGTTAATTAAACATTTTTATGAAAAAAGATTTCATAAAGGTGTTTGGAAAATGTTATTTAAGGGGTATTATAAACTAATGTATGAAATAGTAAATGGAGTAGATTATCTTCTTCCAAATTCAGAATCTGAAATGCAAAGGGTTGCTAAAGAATTTAATTTATCAAATTATAATTATTTTAATGTTCCTAATGCAATTGATATTGTTGTATTTAACAGTGACTATAAATTATCAAATTTAGATATTGAAAAATATGGTAAATTTAAAGATTCAGTTTTATGTGTTGCAAGAATTGAAGGTAGGAAATCAACACTAAATTTAGTAAAAGCATTTAAAGATCTTCCTTATCAATTAGTTTTGGTTGGTAATGAATCTAAAAATCAAAAAGAATACGTATCACAAGTACACGCAAATTCAGGTGTTAATGTTCATTATTTAGGTCCTGTACCTCACGAGGATCTTGCAGCTTTGTATAAACTTGCAAAGGTTCATTGCTTAATAAGTTGGATGGAAACACCTGGCTTATCTTCTCTTGAAGCAGGTGCTATGAATTGTAATTTAGTTATTACTGATAAAGGTGATACTATGGAATATTTCGAAAATTTAGCTGAATATTGTGATCCAAATGATGTTGAATCTATAAAAGATGCTATAATAAGATCGTATAACAAAAATTATAATCAAGATTTGAGAAATAAAATTATCACTAATTATAATTGGGATAATACTGCAAAAATTACTTATCAAGCCTACATTAAATCTATAAAAAACTAAATGAAAATTGCAATCCTAGGTACTAGAGGAATCCCGAACTACTACGGAGGTTTTGAGCAGTTTGCTGAATATTTCTCTGTTTATTTGGCAGAAAGAGGACACGAAGTGTATTGTTACAATTCCCACAACCATAAATTCCAAGAAAATAACTTTAAGGGTGTTCATATAATTCATCAACACGATCCAGAATATAAATATGGTACGTTTGGGCAGTTTATTTATGATTATAATTGTATCATGGATGCGCGCAAGCGTAATTTTGATATTATTCTTCAGTTAGGTTATACAAGTAATTCGATCTGGTTTTTCCTGATGCCAAAAGCTGCTATAAATATTACAAATATGGATGGCTTGGAATGGAAACGTTCTAAGTATTCTTGGCCGGTTCAACAATTTTTAAAAGTTGCCGAATGGCTAGCTGCTAAATCTAGCGATTATTTGGTTGCAGATAGTTTAGGGATTCAGGCTTTATTAAAAAAGAACTACGGTAAGGATTCTACCTATATTGCTTATGGTGCCTATCCTTTTAAAAATCCTGATATTTCTATTTTAAAAGATTATAATGTAGAAGCTGAAAACTATACTATGGTTATGGCTCGTTTTGAACCTGAAAATAATTTAGATATGGTTTTAGAAGGTTCTGCAACTTCTGCTAGTAAAACTACACTACTTGTTGTAGGTAATCACAACACTAAATATGGGTCTTATTTAAAAGAAAAGTTTAAGGATTATCCCCATATCCGTTTTATGGGAGGTATTTATAATATGGATCATCTAAATAATTTAAGATATTATTCTAAACTTTATTTTCACGGACACTCTGTTGGTGGTACAAACCCCTCTTTGTTAGAAGCAATGGCATCCAAAGCTTTTATAGCAGCGCATAATAATGATTTTAACAGAGGCGTGCTTAAGGACAATGCTCTTTATTTTAAAGATAAAAATGAAGTTGCTATGATGTTGGATCATGAGAATAAATTACACTATTCGCATTTTATTGAAGCTAATTATTTAGCTATTGAAAAAGATTTTAATTGGAATAAAATTAATGGAGATTACCTTGAATTATTTGAAAAATGTATGGCAAATAGTAAGTAACAAAAATAACTTATTTAGTGTCCTTGTTGCACTTTTAGTAGTTTCTAATGCTTACGGATTGGCGTTCTCAAATATTGTTTTTGGGATGTTCATCCTTTATATATTTATAGGTCAAAAAGCGCAGTTAAACTTTAAATTTAATTTATTAATACCTGTTCTTTTTTATTTGATAATGGTTTTAAGTTTGGTTTGGAGTATAGATACATC
>CAVBJB010000220.1:0-3885 GCA_963595625.1 Lachnospiraceae bacterium
CCTGTAACCTTCTGAGCCGTAATCAGATGCGCTATTCAGTTGCGCCACGAGGCCGTTAAAATGTCTTATGTTATAAGCGTTGTTGTTATCTCATTAAGACGGTGCAAATATATAACGATTTTTAATACCACGCAACCCCTTTCAACAAAAGATTCTCAATAAAACCGCACTTTTTTTTTATCTTACTGAGAGTCAAACGAATCAAAAGTGTGAAAAAAATCTTAAATTTTATTTTACACCTTTAAATCCTCTCAATTTCCTGAATTTTGCAGCCAATATTACCGTTCTCATCTTTCGTTAAAGTGATCTCAATCGGTAAAATTTCGAAGGTATTTTTAAATTCGGCTTGTTGTTTAAACGTACTATGGCTCACAACAACCTTAATTTTTCTGATTTTATCCAGTTTAGAATATTTAATTCTTTTAAAAGTAACATCTACGTCATACGTTTTTTTCATTTTATTCTTTAATTCCTCTAAAGAATTTTCATTCGCGATAGCGGTAATATAAAAACGTTCTGATTTTACAAGATTTGAGTTTTGGGTGGTTTTTACCTTTTCCTTTACCATTTGTGCTGTTGCAGGAATTGAGCACAGACTTAAAAGTAGGATAAGTAAGCGTATTTTCATGTGTTTAGTAATTTGGGTTATGTTGTACTAAAGTAATATAAAATTCTATTAAAGCCAATTTATTTGACATAAGTTGACGGATCTAAAAAAGTTAAAATCTGTATATTTGTAAAAAATTAAAAAGTAGTATGAAAAAGTTAGCTAGTTTATTTGCCCTTATACCTCAAATGTATTTTGCTCAATGTAATTTAGATGAATCTAAAGCAGCGCAGCAAGAATTAATAAACCAATATGCAAATGCTGCTACTTCTCCTCTAAAAGGGGATTTATTTACTAATTTTGAAGGTTTACTTTTTTATCCCATTGTAGACAAATATTGTGTAGAGGTTACTTTTAAACGTACTAAAAAAGAAAAACCATTCCCTATGAAGACAACTGGTACAAGAACCCCTATGTATGTTAAGTACGGCGAAATTGCTTTTGAAATTGATGGGAAGAAATTAAAACTAGATGTTTTTCAGAACTTAGATTTAGTAAAAAACAATCCACAATACAAAAATCATTTATTTTTACCGTTTACGGATTTAACATCTGGAGTCACATCTTATGGAGGTGGTAGATATTTAGATTTAGTAATTCCAAACAAAAAGAAGTTTTATATAGACTTTAATAAAGCCTATAACCCGTATTGTGCGTATGCTCCGGGATATTCATGCCCACTTACACCAGAGCAAAACGATTTAAATGTAGAAATTTTAGCTGGAGTTAAATACCAAAACTAATGTTTTACAATCTGCATACCCACCAATCCGTTAACAAAGCCCATGTGGTTGAGTTGGTAAATCAATATCCGTTAGATTTACAAATTACATCCCCTTATTATTCCATAGGTATACATCCTTGGCACATTAATGAGCTAACCTTAGCCCAAGAACTCGAAATTATAGAGCAACATTTGCAATTGCCAAATTGCTTGGCATTGGGAGAGTGTGGTTTGGATAAACGTATTGATACGGATCTAGAACTCCAAAAAAAAGTGTTTATAGAGCAGATTAAATTAGCTGAAAAATATAAAAAACCTTTAGTTTTGCACTGTGTAGCCGCTTATCAAGAAGCTATAGCTATAAAAAAAGAATATAAAATTACAGTTCCTGTAGTAATACACGGATTTTCTAAAAATATCCAAGTTGCCCAATCTTTACTTTCTAATGGATTTTATTTATCCTTTGGTAAGTATTTATTGAGGAACCCAGAACTTTCGGACGTATTTAAACAGATTCCTAAAGAGTTTGTTTTTTTAGAAACCGATATGATAGAAGAAACCATTGAGATGGTTTACCAAAAAGCAGAGTCTATTATAGACTATGATATAAAAGAAGTTGTAGCAAACAACTTTAAAAGAGTATTTAATCTTTAATACAGGACCGATTTTTCGATCGGATAATGTATTAGTAAAAAAAACATTTTTAAAATGGCAAAGTGGTTAGAAAGAGCCGAATTATTATTTAAAGAAGAAGGTTTAGAGAAACTTAAAAACTCAAATGTATTAGTTGTAGGTTTAGGAGGTGTAGGGTCTTTTGCAGCGGAATTTATTGCAAGAGCAGGAGTAGGAAACATGACAATTGTTGATGGTGATACAGTAGATATTACAAACATCAACCGCCAATTACCAGCGTTACACTCTACCGTAGACAAACCAAAAGTTGATGTAGTTGGAGATCGATTAATGGATATTAATCCAGAATTAAACCTTACACGTGTAAAAGAATTTTTAAGCCCAGAGCGTGCTTACGAAATTGCTACTAAAGATTTTGATTACGTTTTAGATTGTATTGATAGTATTACTCCAAAATTAAATTTAATTAAAGGAGCTAAACATAGAGGGATTAAAGTAATCTCTAACATGGGAGCAGGTGGTAAAATGTTAGCTAGTAAAGTTGTAGTAAAAGACATTAGCAAAACAGATGTGTGCCCATTAGCTAAAACGGTTAGAAAACGCCTTAAAAAAGAAGGTATATCTTCTGGGGTTAAAGCTGTTTTTTCTTTAGAAAAGCCGGATGAAACTAGCTTAAAAATGACCGATGGTACTAACTTTAAAAAATCATTTTTTGGTACTAACTCATGGATGCCAGGATTATTTGGTTTACATGCTGCTGAAACTGTTATACGTTATTTATTAACTAAAGAAGCAAAATAGGTCGTATATTTTTTACTACATGATATGTGATTTCAATTATTTTTATTATATTTAATTAATAATTTTTTTAATAACTTTTAATTAAATAGCAGTAAAAATGAAATATATATCAATTTTTGTAATAATGAGCTATTTAGTGTATTATTACAACTTAACAGATAATCCGCATTGGTATGAACGTTATATAGCAATTGCTATGTGGATTTTATTTATACCTACGGCTTTACGATTTGTATCAAAAAAAACAATATAAAAAAGGATGTCTATTTAGACATCCTTTCTTTATTTTATACGTGTAGCAACACCTCTTTGTTTTTTTCCATCTCCTAAAAAAGAATACTCAAAAGTGTAAGTGTCCTCTGTGGTCATCACAATTTTCATGGTAATTGCTTTTTTCTCCTGCATGGTTTTGGGATGAAGTTTTTGTAACACAAACTCACAATCCGATACCCAACGTACTGCGGCAGTATCTGTTTTTCCATCAAAAGTCTCAATTTGTAAAGAGTCTGTTCTTTTAAAAATTGAAACATGTTCCACCCCGTTTACTTCTTGTTTAAACTCAAAAGTACCCGTTTTATAATCCTTACAATTATTTTCTTGATTATAGCAAGAGGCAAACAAAGCAAGTAACGGTAAAGCTAAATATTTTTTCATTGATTTAGTTCTTTTTAGATTCGTCGTTAAACAAAGCATCTGTAATGGTTTTAACTCCTTTAAAAAGTAAGTAAGCAGATAAAAACGCTATGATTATCCCTACAATTAAAACAGGAATAAAAAACGGACTGCTTTGGTTTTTAAAAGACGATTGAATAATTAAGGGAGCAATAAACATAACCGGGAACGATCCTACGCTATATTTTACTCCTTTGTATAAAAGATCTTTGTTTGTTGCCATGATTTAAAAATTTAATTGTAATCCCAAACCTCTAGAGTTAGAAACTACATTTAACTCAAAATTGTTGTTAGACGAGGTTCTGTTTTCCTTTAGAGCCTCATTATATGTATCAATTGCTTTAGTTAATTTCTTTTTTCTGCCCATTAAAACAGGAATTGAACCCACGGCACAAGCAGCACCAACATAACTCATACCCGTTGGGTAAGAAACGTCAGAAACTAAACC
>CAVBJB010000221.1:0-3879 GCA_963595625.1 Lachnospiraceae bacterium
TTCTGGTAAAAGTACCATCGCTAATTTATTGACTCGTTTTTACGATGTAAATCAAGGGCAAATTACCATAGACGGTCACGATATAAAAGACATTACCATGAAATCTTTACGTGATCAAATGGGATTAGTTACCCAAGACTCGATCATGTTTAACGGATCTATAGCCGATAACGTAAAAATAGGAAAGCAGGATGCTACTGAACAAGAAGTTATTGAAGCTTTAAAAATTGCAAATGCGTATGAGTTTGTAAAGGATCTTCCAGAAGGTTTAAACACCAATATTGGAGATGCTGGAAACAAACTTTCGGGCGGACAAAAACAACGTATTTCTATTGCAAGAGCGGTACTTAAAAATCCTCCAATAATGATTTTAGACGAGGCAACCTCAGCATTAGATACAGAAAGCGAACGTTTGGTACAAGATGCTTTAGAGCATATGATGAAAAACAGAACGTCAATTGTTATTGCGCACCGTTTATCAACCATCCAAAAGGCAGATACCATTATTGTTATGCAAAAAGGAAAAATTATTGAACAAGGAAACCACGAAGAGCTTTTAGCTAAAAACGGAACTTATACAAAACTTGTTTCCTTACAATCACTAGAATCTTAATAATTAGTTTTCTATAATTTTAAAAATCACGCTATTTACTTAGCGTGATTTTTTTTTGCTTAAAATTTATAATAACAAAACATTTTTAATTACGTTTTATTACAGGCTTTTACATAATTTTAAGATAAATAATCCGTATTTTTAAACTACCAAAATAAAATATAGAATGAGCACAATTAACTACGACATAATTCCATCTATTTTAGATAACGACTTTTATAAATTTACCATGCAACATGCTGTTATTAAACTTTTTCCTTACGCTAAAGCGAGGTATCAGTTTATAAACAGAGGGGATCATAAGTTTCCCGAAGGTTTTGCAGATCATCTACGCAAAGCAATAGATGCTATGGCTAAATTAAAACTAAACTATAAGGAAAAAGAATTTTTAAGAGTTACTTGCCCATATTTAGATCCAACCTATCTAGACTTTTTACAAGGGTATCGTTTTGATCCTAGTGAGGTAGTAATCGAGCAAAACGGTTCTGATTTATCGGTTAAGATCGAAGGATATTGGTATCGCACCATTTTATGGGAAGTTGCCATTATGTCTTTAATCTGCGAACTATATTACGTAACTACTGGCTTACAACGCGAGGCTGACGAACTAGTAATACAACATACTAAAGAGAAAATTGAAAAATACAACGAGTTAGGCATTACAATTGCAGAATTTGGAACCCGCCGCAGACACTCTATACAAGTACACGATTTAGTGGTAGATACACTTAAAAAATACGGTCAAAAAAGTTTTATTGGGACAAGTAACGTGTACCTAGCCATGAAACACAATACCAAACCAATTGGTACCCACGCACACGAGTGGTTTATGTTTCACGCAGCAAAATACGGCTACAAAATGGCTAACCACATGGGCTTAGAACATTGGAGTGATGTGTATCGTGGGGATTTAGGAATAGCACTTACAGACACCTATACAACAGAAGTATTCTTTCAACAATTCGATAAAAAATTCGCAAAACTATTTGATGGTGTACGACACGACAGCGGGGACACTTTAGAGTTTGCTGATAAAACCATAGCACATTACAAAAGCCTTGGGATTAACCCACTGTCTAAAACCATTATCTTTTCAGACGGTTTAGATAACGAAAAAGTAGAACGTATTGTAAACCACTGCCGTGGTAAAATCGGAATGAGTTTTGGAATTGGAACAGACTTTACCAACGACGTAGGTTTAGAGCGAATGAACATTGTGTTAAAAATGACAGAAGCCTTACCAGAAAACGGTTATTGGACAGGAGTTGTAAAACTATCAGACGAACCTAAAAAACATACCGGAACAGCCAATGACATTGATCTTGCCGTACGTTTACTAAACATTAAATAAAAATTGTTGCGCTAAAATTTAGTATTCTCAAAACCAAGCAAATGTTCACAGAAAACATAAAACTACACATCCCAAACGACGACACCATTATTTGGAAATACATAGACCTATCCAAGTTTTTAGACTTACTGATGTCTAACCGAATGTTCATGGCTCGATCAGACAAGTTTGAGGACAAGTTTGAAGGTACCTTTAGTGAACCCACCTTCGAGGAAATTAAACTACTTTTAGCAGACAATCCCGAGTATTTAGACGCTTACAAAAACAAACGCAAAAATATAGTCATCAGCAGCTGGCACGCCAACCCTTACGAGAGCTATGCCATGTGGCAAGTATTTACAAAAAACAACGAAGGCCTCGCCATACAATCCAGCATAGGAAGTTTAAAAAAAGCACTAATTGAGCCTCGTGCCAACCAATACATTGGTGAGGTAAATTATATAGATTACAAAAAAGATCACATACCCTTCGAGGACGATTTTTTCCCTTTCCTGTTTAAACGTAAAAGTTTTCAGTACGAAAACGAAGTTCGGGTAATTACAGATGTTTCCCATCTAGACTTACAAGTAAACGAGGGCGTAAAGGTTTTAATAGATATCGACAAAATGATCGAGAGATTATACATACATCCCAAGTCAGAAAATTGGTATAAAAAATTAGTAATCGAGGTAGTCGCACAATTAGGATTCGAATTTAAAATCGAAAAATCAGATCTAGAAAGCGACATTTTAATATAATCAGGGCGTTACCCTCGCCAATTAAATCAAGGTAAAACATATATAGCGAATGGCTCGGGTCGGGTCATTCGCTATATCTTTTTATTTTACAGCCCTCCACTACGTTGCGGCTTAAAATAAAAAGGATGCCGCTCCTACCCCTAACGCTTCTAAAAGATGATAGGATTCAGATTGCAGATTTAAGAATTCAGGTTTCCGATTTAATAATTTAGATTTTGGAATTTAGATTTAAGAATTTCAATAATACTATCTCAATATACTCTTGGATATTTAACTTCGAAAGTCTTCTATCTTTCTTCTTTTCTCTTTTCTCTTTCTTCTTTTTAAAAATATAATGCGATAAACTACTTGCATAGCCCCGATTGGAGCGGCATCCTTTTAGAAGTGGCTGAGGCTCTCGAAGCCACCTCTAAAAGATACAGCGTAAAGCGGGAGGATAAACTTTGTGTAATGTAGAACATTAACGTTATTAAATGTTAAAATAAAATAAACAATATTAATTATTTAACAAGAAATAACTTTATTTACAGAACAAACCTATCAAATTTAACTTATGATAAAAAAACTACTTCTATTTTTAACTCTATTACAATTAAATTTTTTAAATGCACAAATTAATGGAATAGTTAAAAATCAAAACCAACAAGTTTTACAAAATGTATCTGTAATAATTAAAAGCAAAAACATAGGATCTACTACCAATGAAAAAGGATTTTATAATATTAATACTACAATACCAGGCTCATATACCTTAATTTTTAAAAGTATCGGATTTAAAACTCTAATAAAAGATATAGAGATTAATAAATTTCCTTATGAAGTATCTGTGATTCTAGATGAAGAAATAGAAGAATTAACAGAGATGGTTATTATGAGTAAAAAGGAAGATCCTGCTTATGATATTATTAGAAATACTATTGCGGCTAAAAAAGCTAATGATGCTAAAATCCAAAAATTAAGTGCAAATATTTACTCAAAGCATTCAACATATTTAGATACCATTCCTGATAAAATTTTAATGTTTGATATTAAAAAGGAAAAACAGAAAATTAATTATGACAAAAGTAAATACGCTGAATTAGCGGAACTTCATTCTAATTTAAAATTCAAACATCCTAACCTATTTTATGAGGTAATTACAGCTGCAAATCTAAGTGACAAAAATAATGGAACTCCAA
>CAVBJB010000222.1:0-3877 GCA_963595625.1 Lachnospiraceae bacterium
ATATAATATGTCTTTTAAAAGTTTCACGAGAACTCAATAATAATAGTTTGATTTGAACTAATTTTTGTACCTGGGCTCAAAGATTGCTTCTTTACTTTCCCAGTAGGATTTCCAGTAGTTTTAACCTTTAAACCAAAATTTTCTAACAATGCAATTGCGTCCATTCCTGCCATCCCTCTAACATTAGGTATTTGGTTAGGATTATGTTGCATTTTTTGATATTTATTATATTCACTTTGTTGACGTCCTACAATTTTATTGATTCTATTAATCTCATTTGTAGAAGGAACATCCGTAAATATTTTTTGTGCGATTCTTTTAAAAACAGGTCCCGCAACGTCCCCACCATAATAACCACGTGCTACGTTAGGTTTATGTATTACAACCACACACGAATATTTAGGATTATCGGCAGGAAAAAATCCTGCAAAAGAGGATGCATAATACATTTCATCACTTCCTTTATGATAATCTATTTGTGCTGTACCTGTTTTACCAGCCATTGAAAAATTTGGTGAATATAATCCCTTTCCGGTACCATGTTCAACCACACGTTTCAATAAATCCTTTAATTGTGCTAAAGTTTCATCAGAACAAACCTTAGGATGAATGATCTCTTTGTCGAATTTAACAATTGTTTTATTCCAATTTCTAATTTCCTTTACAAACAAGGGCTTCACCATTTCACCATTATTAGCAACTGCATTATAATAGGTTAATGTTTGTAACGGTGTAATATTTAATCCGTATCCATAAGCCATCCAAGGCAAAGATATGGCAGACCAGCTTTTATCTGATGGCTGCGGAATTAAAGGCTTAGCTTCTCCTACAATCGGAATTCCTAAAGGCTTATTTAATCCCATATCATTTAGCCTTTTTACAAACTGGTTAGGATTGTTTTTATAACTTTCGTGAACGGCTTGTACAATGATTGTATTTGACGATTTCTCAAAACCTTCAGCTAGGGATATTTTTCCGTATCCTCTACCGTTTGAGTCTCTAACTGATCTACCGTTAATCGTTATCACTCCATTATTTGAATCGTAAACCTTAGAAGTGTCAACTTTTTTATCATCTAAAAGAGCCATCATAGAAATTAATTTAAATGTAGAACCTGGATCCTGTTTTTCTCCAACAGCATAGTTCATACGTTCGTAATAATTTCCATGAGCACCTCTACCTAAATTTGCAATAGCTTTTACTTCACCGGTTTTAGTTTCCATAACCACTACACATCCATGATCAGCCTCGTACTTTTCTAATTGTTTAAGTAAAGCATGGTGTGCAATATCTTGAATATAAACGTCTATGGTCGATACGATATCGTATCCGTCTTGCGGTTCTTTATAACTAAAATTATCGATAGGTTTCCATTGACCTCGAGCAAACTTTTGTACAATTTGTTTCCCGTCAACCCCTTTTAGCTCAGTGTTAAAAGAACCTTCAATCCCAATAGGGTTAAATTGCCCTTCCGCGTTAGATCTATAATCACCGATTGTGCGTTCGGCAATACTTCCCATTGGATGTTCTCTAACAACCTTATTTTCAATAATTATCCCACCTTTATTGGCCCCTAAAGAAAATAATGGGAATTTTTTAATTCTTACATATTGCGTAAAACTTAGGTCTTTTGCAATAAATAAATATCTTGATTTAACAGCGCGAGCCCTTCTCAATTTATTTTGCCAATCTGTAGTATGATCACCAAGCATGGCAGACAATGAATCCGATAAATCAGAAATATGCTTCTGAAAATCATCATTACTCGGTGCCACAGCATCAAACCTTATAGTATATTTAGGTATTGACGTTGCTAATAAACTTCCGTCTGCAGAGTAAACATTCCCTCGATTTGCAGGAACAATTACATCTTTAATGGTACGGTTTTTAGCTAATTTTCTATATTCTTCGCCCTGAGCAAATTGAATAATGAATAACTTAGTTAAAACGCCAATAACCACTAACAACATCACAAAAGCAAAAAGGTATAGTCTGGTATTACTAAAAAAAGTAGGCTTTTTTACTCCCATAAACTTTTAATAATGTTTGTACTATTTTCTTTCACTTTAATTTTTACTGGGGCAACCTCTGAGGGATATATCCCTTTGCGTTCCATTTTTTTTGAAATACTAGATTCCATTTTCATCTCCATTAACTCCGATCGTTTGTCTACAAATTGTGAGCGTAGATCCTTAACCTCCTCCGTTAATTTAGATATTCTTAATGATTTACTTTCGTATTTATGCGAATTAGCAATCATTAAAATAGCAAGTACTAAAAGAAAAAATATAAATTTCCAAGTTTTCTTAGCGTCTTTATCAGAAAGATACTTCGCCTTTAAAACTCTATATATATTATCCTTAATCATCACTATTTTTTTTCTGCAATACGTAATTTCGCACTACGTGCTCTATTATTTATTTTAATTTCTTCCTCACTAGGAACAATTAATTTGCCAATGTTTTTAAAAGGAACTTCAAAACGTCCAAAAAAATCTTTTTCAGGCTCACCTTCAAACATTCCATTTTTCATAAATCGCTTCACTAAACGATCTTCTAAAGAGTGGTAGGAAATAATACTTAATCTACCTCCAGGATTTAAAAGTTCTAAACTTTGAGTTAAAAATTCTTTTAAAACCTCAATTTCTTGATTTACCTCAATTCGAATGGCTTGATAAATTTGAGCCAAAATCTTGTTACTCTTATGAGCCGGTAAAAATCGTGATAAAACAGATTTTAATTGTTCAGAATTTTTTATAGGTTCCAATGTACGAGCTTCTACAATTGTCCTTGCAATAGCTCTAGCATTTGTTAATTCGCCATATTCAGCAAAAATATTTTTTAATTCTTGCTCTTCGTACTCATTAACCACATGGTAAGCACTCAGCTCTCCGTTTTGGTTCATGCGCATATCTAATTCCGCTTCAAAACGTGTAGAAAACCCACGCTCCGCAACGTCAAACTGGTGAGAAGAAACTCCTAAATCCCCTAATATCCCGTCCACTTGTTTTACTCCATTAAAACGTAAAAAACGTTTAATGTATCTAAAGTTTTCATTAATTAAGGTGAATCTAGGATCATCCAAAGCATTTGCCAACGCATCAGTATCCTGATCAAAAGCAAATAATTTACCGTTTGGTCCCAAGCGTGATAAAATTTCTTTGGAGTGTCCACCACCACCAAAGGTAACGTCTACATAAATTCCGTCTGGGTTTATATTTAAACCATCCACTGTTTCTTTTAAAAGAACAGGGTTATGATATTCTAAATTCATCCTACATTCATATCTCCCATTACTTGTTCTGCTAAATCAGAAAAATCATCCTCAGACATTGTAATGGATTGTTCATACAATTCTTTATCCCAAATCTCAATATGGTTAACATTAGATGCTAAAACAATATCTTTAGAGATTTGAGCATATTCAATTAAATCCTTAGCCAATAAAAAACGTCCGGCGTCGTCAATCTCAATAACCTTCATGCCCGCTTGGTACATCCTGGCAAATTGTTGATTTTTTTTCACGAACTGGTTCAGCTGGCTAAGCTTCTCAGAAATCTTATTCCACTCTTTAATTGGATACAATTCTATACATTTTTCGAATATTGAACGCTTCACAACAAAGCCTTCTTCCAGATTTGGAAGTTGTTTTTTAAGCGCTGAAGGTATTGATACCCTGCCTTTTACATCAATCTTACACTCATATGTACCTATAAATCCACTCAAAAAAATTAGATTGAAGATTCCTATATACAAAAATATATTTTTTTTTCCACTTTTTACCACTATCTCCCACATTGTTAATAAAATTTATCAACAATTTTAATTCGGTAATTTTAACCAACAAAAATAATTGGTTATTAAGCAATTATATTATC
>CAVBJB010000223.1:0-3858 GCA_963595625.1 Lachnospiraceae bacterium
TAGGACGCCAGGTTTTCATCCTGGTAAGAGGGGTTCGATTCCCCTACGGGCTACAAGTTTTATTGAAAACGCCAAAATAATGGCCCGTTCGTCTATCGGTTAGGACGCCAGGTTTTCATCCTGGTAAGAGGGGTTCGATTCCCCTACGGGCTACAGAATTAGTTGTAAATAAGTTTTATAAAATATTATCAGGTGTCTCTAGTAATATTTTATTAGTTAAAACCAAAGTGATTGTATTCTAATAGTATCTAATTTAATAAGAATATTTATTGTGGGAGGTTTTTCTTTTTTAACTAATAGTTTATATTATAACTTTACAATTAAATTAAAAGAACAATGGCAAATCACAAGTCAGCTTTAAAAAGAATTAGAAGCAACGAGAAAAAAAGAGTATTAAACAGATACCAACACAAAACTACACGTAACGCTATCAAAGCTATCCGTGTAGCTACAGAAAAAGCAGAAGCTGCTGCTAAATTACCTACAGTAATTTCTATGATTGACAAATTAGCTAAGAAAAACATCATTCACGCTAATAAAGCTTCTAACTTAAAATCTAAATTAACTAAACACGTTGCTAAATTAGCATAATTGTTTATGTAACATATTAAAAGCTCTCAAGTTTTGAGAGCTTTTTTTGTATTTAATATTTTCATTCATAACATTTTAGTGCTTAATTTTTTTTTACTAATTTTGCACTTTCAAATTAATAATATGACATCTATAAGAAACATCGCTATTATTGCACACGTTGACCACGGTAAAACAACTTTGGTAGACAAAATTATGTATCACTGTAATTTATTCCGTGAAAACGAGAATACAGGTGATTTAATTCTTGACAATAATGACATTGAGCGTGAAAGAGGGATTACAATTACTTCTAAAAACGTATCGGTTCAATATAAAGGTACCAAAATCAACATTATCGATACTCCAGGCCACGCGGATTTTGGAGGTGAGGTAGAGCGTGTATTAAACATGGCAGATGGTGTATGTTTATTAGTTGACGCTTTTGAGGGACCAATGCCTCAAACTCGTTTCGTTTTACAAAAAGCAATTAGCCTTGGTAAAAAACCTTGTGTTGTTATTAATAAAGTAGATAAAGAAAACTGTACTCCAGAGGAAGTTTACGAAAAAGTATTCGACTTAATGTTTGAACTTGGTGCTACTGAAGATCAGTTAGATTTCCCTGTAGTTTACGGTTCGGCTAAAAACAACTGGATGTCTACAGATTGGAAAAACCAAACAGACAACTTAGAGCCATTATTAGACATGGTATTAGCTAACGTTCCAGCTCCTCAAGTTGACACAGTAGGTACTCCTCAAATGTTAATTACTTCTTTAGATTATTCTTCTTTCACAGGTCGTATCGCTATTGGGCGTTTACAACGTGGAGAATTAAAAGAAGGTATGAACATCTCTTTAGTTAAACGCGATGGTAAAATCGTTAAAACTAAAATCAAAGAATTACATACTTTTGAAGGTTTAGGACGTCGTAAAGTAGAATCTGTACAAGCAGGTGATATTTGTGCTGTTGTTGGATTAGAAGGTTTTGAAATTGGTGATACTATCGCTGATTACGAAAATCCAGAAGCTTTAGAATCTATTGCTATTGATGAGCCAACAATGAGTATGTTATTTACAATTAACGACTCTCCATTCTTCGGTAAAGAAGGTAAATTTGTTACTTCTCGTCACATTAAAGATCGTTTAGCTAAAGAATTAGAGAAAAACTTAGCGTTACGTGTTCAAGAAACAGATTCAGCTGATAAATTCATGGTTTTTGGTCGTGGGGTATTACACTTATCAGTTTTAATTGAAACTATGCGTCGTGAAGGGTATGAGTTACAAATCGGTCAGCCTCAAGTTATCATCAAAGAAATTGATGGTGTTAAATGTGAGCCAATCGAGGAGTTAACAATCGACATCCCAGAAAACTTATCTGGTCGTGCGGTTGAATTCGTAACTTTACGTAAAGGTGAAATGTTATCTATGGAGCCAAAAGGTGACCGTATGATCATTATGTTCAACATCCCTTCACGTGGAATCATCGGATTACGTAACCAATTATTAACTGCTACTGCTGGTGAGGCTATCATGGCACACCGTTTCTTAGAGTACCAACCATACAAAGGTGAAATTGCTGGACGTAACAACGGTTCATTAATCTCTATGGAAAACGGTAAAGCTATTCCTTACTCTATCGATAAATTACAAGACCGTGGTAAATTCTTTGTTGATCCTAACGAAGATATCTACGAAGGACAAGTAATTGGTGAGAACTCTCGTGGAGACGATATGGTAGTTAACGTAACTAAAACTAAAAAATTAACGAACGTACGTTCTTCTGGAGCTGATGATAAAGCACGTATCATTCCTGCTATCAAATTCTCTTTAGAGGAAGCTTTAGAGTACATCCAAAAAGATGAGTACGTAGAAGTTACACCAAAATCGTTACGTTTACGTAAAATTTACTTAAACGAAAATGACAGAAAACGTTTTAAAATTGCTTAATTTTAAATCTTTATACACTAAAATAGCCTGATTTATCAGGCTATTTTTTTTATCTATTGCAATTCCTATTAAATCTATAATAAAGCACTTTTAACTCACAAAAAAAAGTTATATTTTTGCACCCGAATAAAGTACTACAATATGTTAGATAGACTTCAATATGTAAAACAGCGTTTTGATGAAATCTCCGATTTAATTATCCAACCAGATGTTATCGCAGATCAAAAACGTTATGTTCAATTAAATAAAGAATATAAAGACCTTAAAGCACTTGTTGAAAAACGCGACGAGTACATTAATGTTAAAGGGAATATTGACGAAGCAAACGAAATCATTGCAGATGGTTCGGATGCTGAGATGGTTGAAATGGCTAAACTTCAATTAGAAGAAGCAAAGTCTAGACTTCCAGAACTAGAAGAAGAGATTAAATTCATGTTAATCCCTAAAGATCCAGAAGACGCTAAAAACGTAATGGTTGAGATCCGTGCAGGTACGGGTGGAGACGAGGCATCAATCTTTGCTGGAGATTTATTTAGAATGTACACAAAATACTGCGAAAGTAAAGGATGGAGAACATCTGTTGTAGACGTATCAGAGGGAACATCTGGAGGTTACAAAGAGGTTATTTTTGAAGTTACTGGTGAAGATGTTTACGGAACTCTTAAATACGAAGCCGGAGTACACCGTGTACAACGTGTACCACAAACTGAAACGCAAGGACGTGTACACACATCTGCAGCAACGGTAATGGTATTACCAGAGGCAGAGGAGTTCGACGTACAAATCAACATGAACGACGTTCGTATCGATTTCTTCTGTTCATCAGGACCTGGAGGACAATCGGTAAATACAACAAAATCAGCTGTACGTATGACACACATTCCAACAGGATTAGTGGCACAATGTCAGGACGAAAAATCGCAGCACAAAAACAAAGACAAAGCTTTAACCGTATTACGTTCTCGTTTATACGAAATGGAGCTTGCTAAAAAACAAGAAGAAGACGCTAAAAAACGTAACTCTCAAGTATCATCTGGAGACCGTTCAGCAAAAATTCGTACGTACAATTACCCACAAGGACGTATCACGGATCACCGTATCGGATTAACAATTTACGATCTAGACGGTGCCATGAATGGTAACATCCAAAAAGTAATTGACGAGCTTCAGCTTGTAGCAAATACTGAAAAATTAAAAGAATCAGACGTATTCTAATATACAAACCTCGGCCAAGTGTCGAGGTTTTTTTTTTTGGAGCGTTAACGCCTCACATTACACAAAGTACGACCTCCCGCTTTCCGCTGTATCTTTTAGTTTATGGCTTCGAGAGCCTCAGCCACC
>CAVBJB010000224.1:0-3811 GCA_963595625.1 Lachnospiraceae bacterium
CACTAAAAGGCGCGGAACGCCCTAACTTGTATTATTTAATTTCTTTAGGTTCTTTAAGGAACAACCAGTTCATATACAATTTTAGGCCTTGTGGTGTTTGTATGGCTTTAAACTGTGGTGCTAATATAGTGGTTACTATGGCTGCAATTGCTGGGATCCAGAAGCCACTTGCATTGGTGTAGGTTTCAACTAAAAATCTTGCAATTACAAATAGTATGGCAAAACTTAAAAACTGATAGATTAATGCTTTTGTTTTTTTACTCATAGTATGTTTAGTTATCGTGTTGCTGAAACTTTGCGCGTTTACTACCTGCGTACATTTCGTATTTTACTAATCTAGACTCTAACTTACCGTTAAAAAGTTTAATTTTTCTGGACGGTTTTAATCCTACAAATTTTAGAGCTTCTAGATTCCCGGTAATAAACCACGCGTTTGTGTTAGGATATTTTTGTTTTAGGGTATCTCCTATTTCGCGGTAAAAACGCTCTAGGTTAATATCTAAACGCTCTCCATACGGCGGGTTAAATACCATGTGTAGTGGGCCGTCGTTTTCTTTTTCTGATTCAAAAAAGTTATCGTTAGTAATTTTTATATACTCGTCTAGGTTTGCATTACGAACGTTATCTGTAGCTTTTACAACGGCAGATGGTGCTTTGTCGTAACCTACCATTTTGTAGTGGTACTCTCGGGTTTTGTTTAATAACGAGTCTAAAACTTTGTCGAATAAATCGTTATCCCAATCGTTCCAACGCTCAAACGCAAATTCTTTACGGTTTACATTTGGCGGGATGTTACAGGCAATCATAGCGGCCTCGATAAGGATTGTTCCAGACCCACACATTGGGTCGATAAAATCTCCTTTACCGTCCCAGCCCGAAAGTAATAAAATTCCTGCTGCTAAAACCTCGTTTATAGGTGCTATGTTTGTTGCCGATCTGTATCCGCGTTGGTGTAAAGATTCTCCAGAACTGTCTAAAGATATAGAACATGTTTCTCTATCTAAGTGGATGTTGATTTTTAAATCTGGGAAATCTTTATCTATACTTGGTCTTTTACCTGTTTTGTCTCTAAATTGGTCTACAATAGCATCTTTAGCTTTTAAAGCCACAAATTGTGAATTGTTAAAAACCTCAGAGTACATGGTAACATCCACCACAAATGTTTGGTGCTCGTTAATAAATGTACTCCAATCTACAGATTGTATTCCGGTATATAGTGTACGCTCGTCTGTTACTTTAAATTGTTTAATTGGCTTTAAAATTTTTAAGGCCGTACGTAGGGCTAAATTAGCTTTGTACATAAACCCTTTATCTCCATAAAAACTCACCATTCGAGTTCCTAATACAACATTCTGAGCACCTAATTGTGTCAATTCTTTTGCTAAAACTTCTTCTAAACCAAAAAAAGTTTTGGCAATCATTTTAAAATTCTCCATGATCCTTTCCGTTAGGGATTGTGTTAACTCTAATTTAAATTTAATTCTTTAGAGTCTTTGTAATTCTTTAATACGCAAAAATACACTAAATTTGTGTGTTAAAACAAAATCTATGCAAAAAGAACAATCAAATTGGTTTGCCTCTTGGTTCGATACGCCATATTACCACATTTTATATAAAGATAGAGATTATGCAGAAGCTCAACTTTTTATGGATAATCTTACAGAATACCTTAACCTGCCAGAAAATGCCAAAGTTTTAGACCTTGCATGTGGCAAAGGAAGACACTCTATCTATCTAAATAAATTAGGATACCAAGTAACTGGAGCTGATTTGTCTGCAAACAGTATTGCTGAAGCTAAAAAATACGAGAACGATACCTTACAATTTAAAATACACGATATGCGCCAACCTTTTCCAGAAAAGTTTGACGCCATATTTAATCTTTTTACAAGTTTTGGTTATTTTGACAACGACCAAGACAATTTAGACACCCTTAAAGCCATTAAAGAAAGTCTTACAGAATACGGTTTTGCAGTAATGGATTTTATGAATGTGGATTACGTAATACCTAACCTTGTGGCTGAGGAAGTTAAAGAGGTTGAAGGCATTACCTTCCATATTAAACGTTACTATAAAGATCATCATATTTTTAAAGAAATCCGTTTTACAGACCAAGGTCAAGACTATTTCTTTACAGAAAAAGTTGCGGCTTTAACCCTTCAGAATTTTGAAGATTTAATGCAACAAGCAGACATTTATTTACTTGACGTTTTTGGAGATTACAAACTAAACAAGTTTAACCCTAAAACATCCCAACGTTTAATCATGATTTTTAAATAAGCATGTATTTATTATTACCCTTTGCATCCGTTATTATTGGTTACCTAATTTCGTTATTTTTAAAGCCAAGCAGCACAAAAAATTTAAAATTACTATTAGCCTTTAGCGGTGCATTTTTATTAACATTAACCGTTTGTCACCTTTTACCAGAGTTATACACCGGAGAGGCTGATCATGCACACCACGATCATGATCATGATCACGGTCACAACCATATGCATAATCCTATCGGGATATTCATTATGGTAGGGATTCTATTACAAATTGTTTTAGAATTTTTCTCTAAAGGAGCAGAGCATGGCCACGTGCACGTACACGACAAAAGCATACCCTATACCCTATTTGCCAGTTTGTGTTTACATGCGTTGTTAGAAGGTATGCCCGTATCTCAACACCACGACATGGCTTGGGGTATTGCCATACACCACTTACCTATAGCCGTAATTTTGGCAACCTTTTTTACACAAGCCACAGCCTCAAAATCTAAAGTATTTATATACATGTTCCTTTTTGCGTTAATGACCCCATTAGGAACTTTGTTGTCAGAAAATTTTGAATTCCTTCATCACTATCAAAAACAAATAACCGCTGTAGTTATCGGGATTTTATTCCACATCTCAGCAACCATAATTTTCGAAAGTTCCGAGGGGCACAAATTCAACCTTGCCAAACTAGCCTCTATTGTTGCCGGAATGGTATTAGCCAGTTTTATGTAGGGCGTTCCCAGCTTCCATTCTTACAGCTGGGCCGGGCTATCCGCTGTATCTTTTACTACGCTATCGCTGCGTAAAAGGATGCCGCTACTATCCCTAACGCTTTTTGTATGTAGCTATAAAAAAATAATGTACCTTTAATACAAATTTTAAACAGTCATCCCTAATATGACCACCTTTACAAAAACAACCGAATCTAATTCCAACTACAACGACCTAGAAAAAATGCCTCTAAGTCAGCTTTTATCTTCCATAAATCAAGAGGATAAAACCGTTCCTTTAGCTATCGAAAAAGCATTACCGCAAATCGAGGCTTTAACCGTTAAAATAGTTGAAAAACTTAAAAACGGAGGACGTTTATTTTACATAGGCGCAGGTACCTCTGGTCGATTAGGAATTGTAGATGCATCAGAGTGTCCTCCAACGTTTGGAGTTCCACATGATTTAGTAAATGGGATAATTGCTGGTGGTGACACCGCTATTAGAAAAGCGGTAGAATTTGCCGAGGACGATACCCACCAAGCGTGGCGTGATTTGCAAGAGCACAACATTACCTCTAAAGATGTAGTGGTTGGAATTGCAGCCTCTGGAACTACACCTTACGTAATTGGTGGGTTAACTATGTGTAACCAAAATCAAATTACTACGGGCTGTATTACATGCAACCAAGGATCTCCGTTAGCTACAACAGCAAATTACCCTATAGAGGTTGTAGTTGGCCCAGAGTTTGTTACCGGAAGTTCTAGAATGAAGGCGGGTACGGCACAAAAACTGGTTCTAAACATGCTTTCTACAGCAACTATGATTCAGCTTGGTAG
>CAVBJB010000225.1:0-3805 GCA_963595625.1 Lachnospiraceae bacterium
CTTTTAGTTGGGGTTTTTTATTTGTGTTATTTACAATTTTCTCGTTACTTTGCTGGATAATATTTTTTATATGAAGCACTTAATCTATTTTATATTTCTTATAACATTTTCAGTAAGTTATGCGCAACGCAATGGCGGTCGTCCTTTGCGTAACGTACCACTTAACAACGCTTCAGCTAAACAAAATCAAGATGGTGTTGGTTTATTTGCTACACAGTCAGATACTACAAAATCTGCTTCTTTTAAATTTGATAAAACTACTATAGATCAATATAAAATTATAACACTAGCTAAAGACACAACCTATGTTGATACTTCTTTAACTATTAAAAACGAATACAAACACAATTACTTGCGTAGAGATAATTTTGGTCTTTTACAATTCTCTAATGAGGGTCATGTTTATAATACATTCGACTATAATTTAGTAAAACACTCAGCTACACCACAATTTGGTTTTACAGCCAGACAAGCAGCTTATTTAGAAGTTGAGGATATTAACTACTACAACGTTGCTACACCCTATACAGAGCTTTATTATAAATCTGTAATGCAAAGAGGGCATAGTTTAGATGCTTTTGTAACAGCTAACTTAAACCCAAATTTTAATTTAGGCATTGGCTATAAAGGTTTACGCTCTACAGGTAAATATTTTAATGAACTTACCAGTAACGGAAACTTTAAACTTTTAGGTTCTTACAATACCACAAACAAAAGATACTTTTTAAAAGCCCACATTACTGCTCAAGATTTTTCATCTCAAGAAAACGGTGGACTTTCTGATCTTACTCAGTTCGAAGATCCTGATGGAGCATATACAGACGAAGCTCGTAGAGATGTATACCTAGAATCTGCAAAATCTCTTTTTAAAGGCAACAGATACTTTTTTGACCATATTTTTAGATTATCTAAAACAAACCCTAACAGTATGGTTGTACACCATCAGTTTAATTACGAAAATAAATCGTACGAATTTACCAATACAGAGGTTAGCACACGTTTTGGCGACTATTACAACAATACAGCTAAAGATAAAACCCGCTATAACCGTATGTATAACCAAGTAGGAGTGGCTTATGCAAACCAAAAATTAGGTAGTTTAAAAGCCTACTTTGAGGATATAAACTACAACTATTATTATAAAAATTATATTTATACTGATACTGGTTTAATTCCTAATAATTATTCAACAAGAATAAATACCCTAGGTGCCAATTATTTTTATCAAGTAAACAACTGGAAAATTTTTGCTGATGCACAGCTAGCCATCAATGGCCCATCTACCAATCAAATTCAAGTACGAGGGCGTTATAAAATCTCAGACAAAAACACTTTCGAGATCGGGTATCAAAACATGTCTAAGTTACCAAACTTAAATTATGTATTACACCAAAGTTCGTACACTAACTACAATTGGTACAATAACTTTAAAAACGAAAAAATTAATGCATTCTCAGCTAATTTAGCTACCCAATGGATTAATCTAGAAGCTAACTATAAAGTATTAAAAGACCATCTATACTTTACAAATACAGACACTAATTTAAATGCCGACGGTTTAGCTTCACAATTATTAGTAAAGCCTACACAATACGCAAATACTATAACTTATTTGTCTATTAAAGCAAACAAAGAGTTTGCCTTTGGTAAGTTTGGCTCAGATCATACTCTTTTATATCAAAAAGTAGATCAAAACGATTCGGTTTTAAACCTTCCGGATATTACAACACGTCATAGTATTTTCTACAACAATTACTTTTTTAATAAAGCCTTGTATTTACAAACAGGAGCCACAGTAAACTATTTTACAAAGTACTATGCAAACGATTACAACCCAATTTTAGGGGAAATGACCGTGCAATCTCAAAAGGAAATTGGTAACTATCCAACCTTCGATTATTTTATAAATGCCAAAATAAAAACCTTTAGACTGTTCTTTAAAGCTGAAAATATAAACAGCGCATTTACAAAAGCTAACGATTTTTATGCCGCTCCAAACTACCCGTATCGTAGTTTTATGATTCGATTTGGAGTAATCTGGACCTTCTTTTCTTAGTTATTTTTAAGTAGAGTAGTCCTAGTACATAAAATAAATCGTAATTCCTGCTGTACGCTATATCTCATAAAAAAAGCCTTACTTTTTAGTAAGGCTTTTTTTATGAGGATGCCGCTCCCATCAGGGCTAAATGTAATCCATATTTTTGTAAACCATAATTATTCAATACATTTGCGTAAATTTTCATAACTATTGTAAAATGAAATACGCAAAAAACGTACTTGAAACTATTGGGAACACACCCCTAGTTCAATTAAACCATATCACTAAAGAACTTCCTTGTCAAGTTTTAGCAAAAGTAGAATTCTTTAATCCGGGGAACTCATGTAAAGACCGTATGGCTCTTAAAATGATTGAGGATGCAGAAAAAGACGGACGTTTAGTACCAGGAGGTACAATTGTTGAAGGAACTTCTGGTAATACCGGTATGGGACTAGCAATTGCGGCAATTGTTAAAGGATACAAACTTATTTGTGTTACTACAGACAAACAATCTAAAGAAAAAGTAGATATTTTACGTGCAGTAGGAGCTAAAGTTGTAGTTTGCCCAACAGATGTAGAGCCTACAGATCCTCGTTCATATTATTCAGTTTCTAAGCGTTTAGCTGAGGAAACTCCTAACGGATGGTACGTAAACCAATACGACAATCCAAGCAACGCACAAGCTAATTACGAGCAAACAGGTCCAGAAATTTGGGAACAAACTGCTGGTAAAGTAACTCACTTTATTGTTGGTGTAGGTACAGGTGGTACTATATCGGGTGTTGCTAAATATTTAAAAGAACAAAATCCAAACGTAAAAATTTGGGGTGTTGATACCTACGGTTCTGTATTTAAAAAATACCATGAAACAGGCATTTTTGATGAGAACGAAATTTACTCTTACGTAACTGAAGGTATTGGAGAAGATATTTTACCAAAAAACGTTGATTTTTCTTTAATTGATAAATTCACAAAAGTAACAGATAAAGATGCGGCTGTTTACACACGTCGTTTAGCTTTAGAGGAAGGTTTATTTGTAGGTATGTCATCTGGATCGGCAATTAAAGGTTTATTACAATTAAAAGACGAATTAAAACCTGAGGATGTTGTGGTTGTTATGTTCCACGATTCTGGATCTCGCTATGTTGGTAAAATCTTTAATGATGATTGGATGCGCGAGCGCGGATATTTAGAGGATGAAGTTGTTACGGCTGCAGACTTAATTCAATCGCATATCGATAAACCATTAGTTATTGCGCGTACAGAAGAGTTAGTTGCTCATGCTATTGACAGAATGCGTAAATTTAAAATTTCTCAAATCCCGGTATTAGATATTAATGGTTTTGCTGGTTCTATAGACGAGAGCGATTTATTCCAAGCGTATGTTGCGGATAAAAATATTGCTGAAAAACCAATTCGTGAAATTATGGGTAAACCTTACCCAGTAGTAGCAGCTAACACACCTGTTGAAGAAGTTTCTAAGTTATTTACAAAGGAAAATCAAGCGGTTTTAATTGCTTTAGAAAACGGTAAACACCATATCATTACGAAATACGATATTATTAATTCGATTAAATAATTACGAATTACGAATTACGAATTACGAATTACGAATTACGAATTAATATTGTTATTTGATATAAATTATAAAAGAGTTCAAGCTTAATGGCTTGAACTCTTTTTTTTGGCGTTAGCGCGTTAGGGATTGCAGCGGCATCCTTTTGCTTTTACATGTAGTGAAACGGAATTAAAGCTAAAGATATAGCG
>CAVBJB010000226.1:0-3788 GCA_963595625.1 Lachnospiraceae bacterium
TACATGAACAGCTGTTTTTAATTCACGAATACCTCATTTGAGTTTTTTTATTTTTTAATTTTAAAATTATAAAATAGAGTTTTTTTTATTTAGGAAAGTGTTGCGTTAGGGATTGCAGCCTTGTTTGAGCTCTTTTATGGCGTACTGAAAGGGAGCCTTAAAAAGCGAGGGCGTAAAGCCCGACCGCTAAAAAACGACGGTAGGAGTTTTTGTGGCGGGAACGCCCATAAAAAAACCTCAGCTTTTGAAACTGAGGTTATGGTTTATATTTCGATCTTAATGCCTTGTTGCGGAAAAATGTATTGTAACTGTAAGGGATTGTTTTGTTGGAGCTCTTGATGAATTAATTGCTCGTTGTTGGCTTCTGGCTTTATGTGTGTTACAATTATTGGGAAGTTTTTAAGCGCTTTTTTTCCGGTAAACTGTGCTAAAACAGCCAATTCTTCTTGTAAAAGTTTAGGGGTTAAATGTCCAAAAAGTAAATGTTCGGGTTGTTTGTTTGGAAAGGAAACCTCTATTAAAATTCCTTTTAATTGCTTTTTTTGGATTAATGGTGCTATCGTTTGCCAAAGTTGTTTTAATTGGTTAGAATTTTCTATGCGGTCTGCTCCGGTGTCACTTAAATATAACACATATTCATTATCGTTGTTTTGTATTAAGGCTGCTGAACTTTTATAAGGCTTTACATGATCCAACACATACGGGGTAACGGATAGATTGGTGTTTTGCAACTTCACTTTTTGCCCTTCTTCCAAATAAACATAGTTGTATTTGTTTAATATTGGACTTTGCCCCTCGTTTGCGAAATTTATCCAGGTATCGTTTATAAAGTAATGGTCTTTATAGATATCGATTACAAATTGAAATCCGTAGATGGGCTTTTTAGCATCCGCAGGTGAATTTATGATTAAACCGGAATTGTGGTCTAAATGACCGTGTGTTATAAAATAACCTTTTATATTTTCTTTTAAAATTGTAGAAATTGGCTCGTTAAATGTTTTATGTTCAATAGCTTTTGCGAGTCCTGAACCTATGGTACCCGCATCAAAGCAAATGTAGTTGGAGTTGGATGCCTCGGCAATTAAATAGGAAGACATATTCCCCTCTAATGTACCGCCGTAAACGCCAAGGGGTACTATTTGAAAGGACTTTTGTGCATGCAAACTAAGTGTTAACAGCAATGTGGTAAGGATATAAAAAAAGCGTTTCATTTTGTTTTTGTACAAATGTAACGCTTTATATGGTTTGGTTAACAAAGAAAATATTATTCTGATATAAGGATTTTGTGCCCATCGCAATCTTCGATTTCTATTTGTCTTTGTCCGTAAATCCGTTCTTCTAGTTTTGTTTTTAAACGGTCTTTAAAGGCTTTTTTTCTGATCAGAATTTCTTCATAAAATTCGTCTAATGAGGGTAAGAACCAAATGATATCGAACAAAGAACAGTTCGATTTTTCTTTGGTGTCGTTTTCAGTCATTTGGATTAATTCGAATTTAAATTCGTCTCTTTCCAATACGATTTTGTTGGTATCTTTTATAAATACCTGAAAGTTTAATACATCTTGGTAATATTGCGCCGTTGCCAAGACATTACTTACCTTTAATTGCGGGATCTTTTGTGTATGGTATGTTCTCATAACGTATGGTATTTGGCATTATATTTTTTCTTTATTTCTGTTCTCTAAGCGTAGATGTAAATCATCTATAATATCTTTAGGTACTTCGTAATCTTTAATTATGCGTTCTGAAAGACGATCGGGTTCAATTCCGTCCGAAAACATTTTTGCGTATTCTTTGGTAAACTCAGCACCAAAATATAATATTATGGCTGAATAATAGACCCAAACTAAAATTACCAAAACCGATCCGGCAGTACCGTATGCAGATGTTATATTTGTGTTACCTAAATATAAACCAATGGCGTATTTTCCTATCATAAAAAGAACGGAAGTTACAATAGCTCCCATAAAGGTCTCACGCCACTCAATATGTCCACCGGGTAAAGTTTTATATATAAACCCGAATAATATAGCAACGATAATAAATACGATAATATTATTTAAAACGGTAATTAAATAAACGGATAAATCCGAAAAATTATGAGTTAATCGGTCGTATAAAAAATCGAGAGTAGAGTTAATCATTAAGCTTACCAATAATATAAAGCCTAAACTTGCCACCATTGAAAAAGAGAGTAGACGATTAATAACAAACCTAATAATCCCTTTGCTTGGTTTTGCTTTTAAGCCCCAAATGTAATTTATTGAACTTTGTATTTCTGCAAACACTCCACTTGCTCCAAATAATAAGGTTATTCCTCCAATTATAGTAGCAAGTGTTCCAGAATCCGATAAGGTAACATTTTGTATGGCTTCTTGAATTTGTAAAGCAGCCTTTGCCCCTACCAAACCTTCGATCTGACCAAAAAATTCGCCTTTAACCGCATCTTCACCATAAAAATATCCACAAATTGAAATAATAATGATTGATAAAGGTGGAATGGCAAATACGGTATAATAAGATAATGCCGCACTGAATTTTATAACGTTATCGTCTAAAAAACTGTTTACGGTATTTTTAAGTAAAGTAAAAAGTTGCTTAAAATTCATATTGTTTTATTTGTAGTGGTAAAAAATACCGTCCTCGTGCAACGTCCAAAGTGCTGCTTTGAGATTGGCTTTTTTTAACCCTTGGTTAGCCCATGTATTACAGGTAAAATAAAAAGAATAACGCCCGTTAGCATCATAAAACACATCGTTTTTATAATAGGACGCATTAGGGATTAACTTGTAGTTACCATTGGAATCTGTTGCAAATTTATTTTCTATAAAACCAATTAATTTTTTATAGTTTTCTGCACTGATTTTAATTTTTTTACATTGATCACCCTCTTTAATCGATTTTAAAAAGGTAACATGCATAGCAGAGTCGCTTAAACCAAAAGCTGCGTTAAATGCTGTTTTAAAATCTAGGTCGGACCATTCTTCAATATCTAAATAAAAACCTTTATCCCCCCATCCAACTGATAGGTAATTACATGTTAATGTATCCTTAGTAACGTTAATAGCGGGTAATGTAGTACTCCAATCCTTATAAATTGTTTTATATGGTACAACTAAATCCGTATGTACACCGTTACTATTTATGTAAATATCTAGTATAGGATCAGTTTGGTTATTTTGTGCCTTGCTATTTACGGGTATGTAAGAAACTATCAGCATTACAATGATGTAAAGTAGTATACCAACTATAAAATAGGCCAAAGATTTTAAAAGCTTTTTCATTTAAATAAGAAGTTTAGATTATATAACTAGATTTAAGAAATAAAATTTTGTAGTGTATAAATTTTGTAAGAAATTACAGTTTATTATAAATATAATGAGAAAAAACAATAAAATTACCTTTCAATTTATTTCTGAACCCTCAGATGTAAATTATGGTGGCAAAGTGCACGGAGGTATTGTAATGAAATGGATAGATCAGGTTGCTTATACATGTGCAAGTACTTGGGCAGAAAAATATTGTGTAACTATTTATGTAGGAGGAATACGATTTTATAAACCTATAAATATAGGTGAAGTAATACGAGTAGAAGCGTATGTTATTTACACCGGTAAAACAAGTATACATATTGCGGTTGATGTTTACTCGAGACACATACAAAATCCCAAATTCGAAAAGAAAACGCATTGTGTAATTGTATTTGTTGCCGTTGGTGAGGATGGTAAACCAAGCCCAATAGACAAGTTTGTACCTGAAAATGAGACTGAAGAACGCTTAGAAATGTAC
>CAVBJB010000227.1:0-3786 GCA_963595625.1 Lachnospiraceae bacterium
GACTATGTTTATGTACTTCTCCCAAAACATTTCTAACGTCAGTTTAAATTGGGAAATTGACATTTGGGGCAAAATTAAATCACAAAAAGCAGCAAGTTTAGCCAGTTATTTACAAACACAAGAGGTTCAAAAATTTGTTCAGACAAACATAGTTTCTAAAATAGCGGAAGGTTATTTTAACCTAATATTATTAAACGCTCAGTTAGACGTAGCCAAATCTAATTTTGAGTTAAATAAAAACACCTTACGATTTGTAGAGTTACAGTACGAGTCTGGTAAAACAACTGCACTTGCTAAACAACAAACTCGCTCTCAAATGTTAATTGCAAAAGCTATGATTCCAAAATTAGAGCGACAGTTAATGGTGCAGGAAAATGATTTAAAATTTTTAATTGGAGATTTACCTGATGCTGTAAACGTAGATCAAAGTACTTTTGATGAATTATTACTTAATGATAGTTTTTCCAAAAAAATACCATTAGAGATGGTTTCACTACGTCCAGATGTTAAAGCGGCAAATTATAGTTTACAAGCAAAAAATGCACAAGTAGGAGTTGCCCAAACAAACAGATATCCAAAGTTAGAAATTAGTTTAGTAGGAGGGGTTAATAGTTTATTACCCAAAAATTGGTTTGATATCCCTGGTTCCTTAATGGGAAATATTATTGGTAATTTGACAGAACCTATCTTTAATAAAAGAAAACTAAGAACCGCGTATCAAAATGCAAAATTAGAACGCGAACAAGCAGAAATAGAATTTCAGAAAACGGTTTACAAAGCAATAAATGAAATTTCTGATGCTTTAATTTCTTTAAATAAAATAGAAGAAGAATTAGAGATTGCCAAAGAGCAGTTAGAAACGGCTCAATTAAGCAACAAACAAGCAACTATGCTTTTTAATAGTGGTTACGCAACGTATTTAGAAGTAATTAATTCCCAACGCGTATCTTTGAATACCGAGTTAAGCTACAACCAGTTAAAACAAGCAAAATTAAATGCTCGTATTAAGCTGTACAAAGCACTTGGTGGTGGTTGGAACTAGTAAATTTATAAAATTTAAAACGAACTTTAATGATATTTTTTTAAAATTTCGGAAGATAATTTTAAAAAATTTCTTTTGATTTTTTAAGAATCCGCAATATATTTAAGAAAGAATTGTTATGTTAAAATCATACAATTTAAATACAATTCTCGTTTTAAAAATTTTACTACACAACTTAACTATTATAATTATGTCAATTGAAAAGAAATTAGAAAGATTTCTAAAAGTTCAAGAACTAACGTTTGAAAATGCCATGCACGAAATAGTGACTGGGCGTATAAAATCTGAATGGATGTGGTATATATTCCCACAAATGAAAGGACTTGGATTTTCTGAAACTTCTAAATATTACGGAATAGAAAATTTTCAAGAAGCGCAAGCATATATAGAACATGACGTTTTAGGACCTAGATTGGTTGAGGCTTGTGAAAAAATATTAGAATATCGCGGTAAATCAATTAGACATATCTTCCCGTATCCAGATGATTCTAAATTAAAATCTTCGATGACATTATTTTGCGTATTACCAGAAACGCATCCTATTTTCCAGGAGGTTATCGATACATTTTTTGATGGTAAGGTAGATTATAATACCATTACCCTTTTAAATGAAACGTATCAAAATTAAATATAAGCTCAGTTTTTCTGAGCTTTTTTTATACTCTGTATTTTTATAATAAAAATGGCTTAAATTTGTATATAAACACATTTTAAAAAATGAAAAAAACATTAATATTACTTGCTGCATTACCATTATTTTATGGTTGCGGTAGTCTAGAAGAAGTTTTGAGTCAAATTCCAAATGCTACACAAGGAGTTTTAACTAATTCAGACATTGCGTCTGGTCTTAAAGAAGCTTTAAACAAGGGTATAACTCAGCAAGTAACTAAATTAACAGCTACGGATGGCTTTTATAAAAATCAAGCTGTTAAAATTTTATTGCCAGAAGAATTAAAAAAAGTGGATTCTGCTTTACGTAGTGTAGGACTTGGTAGTTTAGCTGATGAAGGTATCAAATATATGAACCGAGCAGCCGAAGACGCAGTTAAAGAAGCAACACCTATTTTTGTTGATGCCATCAAAGGAATGACATTTACGGACGCCAAAAATATTTTATTAGGAGATAGTACAGCCGCTACTACATATTTACAAAATTCGACTACAACTGCTTTAACCGCTAAGTTTTCCCCTGTTATTCAAAATTCGTACGCTAAAGTAGGAGCCGATAAAATTTGGACTGAAATTATTAATAAATACAATACAATTCCTTTAGTTAAAAAAGTAAATCCAGATTTAACATCATATACTACTGAAAAGGCAATGGAAGGTGTATTTAAAATGATTGCTGTTGAAGAACAAAATATTAGAACTGATTTATCCGCTCGAACTTCAACGTTATTACAAAAAGTTTTTGCTTTGCAAGACAATAAATAAGTAAACTTTTAAAAACCAATAACATACAAATAACATTGTATTAACACGACTAAAATTTTATTCTTCCGAAATTTGTGGAGTAATAAAAGAGTAATTTCATAGTTTCTCATTTAGTTAGGGTTAGTTAAAGCAAAACGCATCATTTTAGGGTAAAAATGATGCGTTTCTTTTTTATTCTTCTATTTCTAATCTTAAATGTAATTTTTTAAAGTAGTCAAAAGATTTTATTAATCTGCTACCGTACCAAGAAAACATTTCTCCATCAACAAAAATCGTACTAGCGTGGTGGGTATGTCTACCTAGTTCAAATGCATGCTCATCTTTAAACGGAAAAGGTTCTGAGGGTAAAAATACAATATCAGGATCACCTTGAATTCTCATTTTTTGGATAATTACTTCTGGGTAACGTCCTTCCCTAGCCTCGTAAATATTTTCGAATTTATTTAATTTTAAAAGCGTATTTATAAAAGTGTCTTTACCTGCAACCATATAAGGATTTGCCCAAATAAAATAAGCTACCTTTTGTGGTTTTCTTTCTTCCATAAATTTCTGGAAATCATCATGAGCAAAAATAATTTTGTCTATTATTTTTTGAGCGTTTGTACGCTTATTAAAAATAACACCAAAAGTTTCAATTGCTTCTAAACAATCTTTTATAGAAATAATATCGGTTACAAAAACATTTTTATTTATTTTTTGTAACTCTTCAATCATTTCCTTTGTATTCTCTTCTTTATTACAAATGATAATATCGGGCTGTAAAGCTTCAATTTTTTCAAAATGAACTTTTTTGGTACCTCCAACACTAATTTTTGTAGAGCTAAAATGGTAGGGATGTACACAAAATTTTGTAACTCCTACAATTTCGTCTTCTAATCCCATTTCATATAACAATTCTGTTAAAGATGGAACTAAAGAGATGATGCGTTTTGGAGCGCTCTCAAAAGTAAAAGTATTTCCTAACTGGTCTGTAACTGTCTTCATTCTAAATTAAGTTTTGAGCCTTTAAAATTTGCTCCATTTCTTGTTGTAATTTAAGTGCTTCTAGAGCTGCCTTTTCAGCAAAATCATTTTGATTGGATGCATAAATAATTCCTCTAGACGAATTAATTAATAAACCTACAGTACTATTTAAACCGTATTTACAAACCTCAGCTAAACTTCCGCCTTGTGCACCTACACCTGGTACAAGTAAAAAAGAATCAGGAACTATATTTCTGATCTCAGTAAAATATTCCGCCTTTGTAGCTCCAACAACATACATTAACTGTTCGCTGTTTTGCCATGTTTTAGAAGTTTTTAAAACATTT
>CAVBJB010000228.1:0-3781 GCA_963595625.1 Lachnospiraceae bacterium
GCGTTAGGGATTGGAGCGTTTGTTTGAGCTCCTTTTGGCGGAATGCAATGGAGCGGAAAGAGCGAGTGCGGAAAGCCCGACGGCGCCGGATTAATTTTACAAGATTCTACGTGTTAAAACGTGTATCCTAAAATGTTTGGATTGCGAAGGTTTTTGGAGTGAGGCGGCGGAACGCCCAAAATGAGAATCGAGATTTCATAATTCAGTATTGAGATATTAGAATTGTGATAGTAGAAATGAGATAGTAGACATAAGATATAATAACGAAATTCAATTATTTATATATAAAAATGAGATATGTGATTAGTGATGTAAAGTACTTAAGAGTCAAGGTATAACTTGTATTTTTAAATTAAAAATCTGATGTTGAAGCCTTATTATAAGAATAAGATTTAGCAGATGTATTGAATGTATTGTGTAATTAGATTATTATTAGCGTAGAATAACAGCTTTTGTACGTTTTTATTTCGAGTTTATGTTTTTGTAATTTTGTAACTTGTATAAAATTTAATTTATGGGTAAGAATATTAAACTTTCGATGCTTGATTTAGCTGTTGTTACGGACGATTGTAGTATTGGAGAGACATTATATAAGAGTAAGGATTTAGCCGTTTTGTGTGATGGGCTTGGTTATGAGCGTTTTTGGATGGCGGAGCACCATAATATGGAGCATATTGCGAGTTCTGCTACTGCGGTTTTACTCGGTTTTATTGCCGGACATACTAAACGTATTAGAATTGGGTCGGGCGGTGTTATGTTGCCTAATCACTCTCCGCTTGTGATTGCGGAACAATTTGGTACGCTGGAAAGTTTGTATCCTGGACGAATTGATTTAGGCCTTGGCCGTGCTCCGGGAACTGATGGTGAAACGGCGATGGCGATTCGAAGTGATTTTTATGCGCAGTCGCAAAGATTTCCGGAAAATGTAGCGAAACTTCAGGAATATTTATCGAGTGAGAATTGTAAAAATAGAGTCAGGGCTTTCCCGGGGGAAGGATTGGAGATTCCGATTTGGATTTTAGGGTCTAGTATGGATAGTTCTACGCTTTCGGCCGCTTATGGAATGCCTTATGCTTTTGCGGGACATTTTGCTCCTAAAATGATGTTTGAGGCATTTGATTTTTATCGAGAAAATTATAATCCTAGTGAGGAACATCCTAAACCCTATACCATGGCCTGTGTAAATGCCATTGCGGCTGAAACTACTGAGGAAGCTGAATTTTTAGCGAGTAGTATGTATATGAATTTTTTAAATATTATTAGGAACGATCGTAAACCTATGCAAGCTCCTGTTAACAATGTAAAAAGTTTGATGAACACTATGGAGCGTTACCAAGTTGAGCAAATGTTAAGTTGCAGTTTTATTGGGGACGAAGCTAAGATTACGGAAGATTTGAATCGTTTTATTGAATATACAAAAGTGGATGAGATTATGATAACGTGTCAAATTTATGACCATAACTTACGTTTACATAGTTGTGAAATTATGAAACGTGTAATGGATAACATAAATGCTCGATGACTATAAAGAATTTATTTAAAAATTTACGCCCATTTGTTAAACCTTACCGTAAGCTAGTAATAGGAACTTTGTTATTAACATTAGTAGGATCATTTGCGGCTCAGGTTAACGCATGGATTTTACGCTATACGGTTGATAGTATTTCTGGTTTATTGGATCAAGATGATAAATTACAAAAAGGGTTTGAAATACTTACTTGGATATCTATCATATTAATAGGTAAAGAGATTATAAACGCTTTTGTGCAATTTGGACAGAAATATTATGGGGAAAAGCTTAGAATATTTGTGTCTCGAGATTTAGCACAGCGTATTGTAGATACCATTTTAACGTATAGATTGGCTTTTTTTACAGCAAATGATAATGAATCTGGAAAACTACAAACCCGAATAGATAGAGGAATTGAGAGTTTAACACGTTTGGTACAAAATTTCTTTATTGATATATTACCTCTTTTTGCAAATGCCATAGTAGCCTTATTCATGATGTTTCAGGCTAATTTTTGGGTTGGATTGGTTGGGTTAATATTGGTTCCTATTTACTTTTTTATTACTCAAAATCAAGCCAATAAATTAAGTGGCTGGCGCCGAAACATGCGTGGATATAGAGAAAATAAATCTCAAGGAATTATTAGTATTATAGAATCGATTACTGTAATTAAATCTTTTAATAGAGAATCGATAGAATCGAAGAAACAATTAGACCTGCAAACCCAGTTAACTGATAACCAATTACAAACCAGAAAAACCAATTTTATCTACGACGGTGTAAAGTCTTTTGTAGAACAAATAGGGATTGTGATTATTATAATCTTAACTGTTTATTTGGTATTGAATGATCAGATAACTATTGGCGCTATTATGTTTCATATATTATTGTTTAACAATGTTAGCGCACCGATTAGACAATTGCACAGAATTTATGATGAAATGAATGATGCGATGATATACTCGGAAACCTTTTTCGAAATTTTAAATGCGGAACATGAAACAGAGAATTCTGGAACTTATATACCTGAAAAATTAATTGGAGCTTTTGAGATTAAAAATGTTGACTTTTCGTATCCCAATGGTACAAAAGCACTTTTTGATATCAACATGAAAATTGAACCTAACAAAATAACAGCATTAGTTGGATTGTCGGGTGCAGGAAAAAGTACGATTATAAATTTATTAGATAAGTTCTACACGCCTGATTCTGGTGAAATACTTTTAGATGGAGAAAACCTAAATCTTTATGATACTCAATACCTTAGGGATAACATTGGTTTAGTATTACAAAAAAACCATATTTTTAACGGAAGTATTGAAGAGAATATTAGATACGGAAAAACTAATGCCACAAAAGAGGAGATTATTGATGCTGCCAAACAAGCCTATATTCATGATCAAATAATCGGCTTACCAAACGGCTATGAAACTAAAGCTTTAAACCTATCAGGAGGGCAACAACAACGTATTGCCATTGCGCGCATGTTTTTAAAAAATCCGCCGATTATTTTCTTGGATGAACCAACGGCGAGTTTGGATGCCATTGCTACAGAACAAATTAAAAACAGTTTAGATGCAATTAAAAAAGGTAGAACGGTGATTATTATCTCTCACTCCATTTCTCAGATTATTGATGCTGATTACATTTATGCCATGAAAAACGGAAGAGTTGAAGAGGCCGGAGTACATGAAGATATTTACAATTTAAATGGTGTTTATAAAGAAATTTTTGACGCCTCCGCACGAAGTTTAAATATTGAAAAAATTGCTAAAACTTACGATGATGAAGATGATGAAACGTAATAGTTTCATCATTTTTTTTGTACTAATTGTAAGGTTTTGTTCGTTATAAAAACTTAAAAGAAATCCGAATGAAACTAAATCCAACTTTAAAGAAAATTTTAAAAATTACAGGGATTGTATTTTTAGTACTCTTACTAATAAATGTGATTGCTGTATTTGTGGTCCGTGCCTATTTACCTGCTATTATAGAAAAAAATAATGATAGCGCTTATAATTTAGAATATTCTGAAATTGGATTTTCAATTTTTAATGGATCCTTTAAACTAAAAGATGTTAAACTGGTTCCAAAAGCAGACGCGTCTATAGAAAAAGACATTGATTTACTAGGAACAGTAAAGGAAATACAAGTAACTGGAGTAAACTTTTTTACTCTATTTACAAAGCAAAATCTTGATGCTTCAACCATATATATTGAAAAACCTGACTTACAAATATTAAAACCTGCCGAAAAAAAAACTAAAAAAAG
>CAVBJB010000229.1:0-3781 GCA_963595625.1 Lachnospiraceae bacterium
GATTTATCCCATATTTTTGAAATTAATAATGCTCTTTCGAATAACGAATTGGTTTGCTTTACCGGAGATCGATATTTCGAAGGCTCAAAAATTATGGAAGAAAAATTATTAGAATCCTCAGCTAATTTTCCAGCAGGACCTTTTCTTATAGCTTCGCGCTTAAAAGTTCCTGTAGCATTTGTTTATGTAATGAAGGAGAAAAACCTACATTACCATCTTTACACACGTTTAGCAACGTTTAAACAAAGAGATTCCCAAATGCTTTTAAAAGAATATATAAAAAGTGTAGAAAACATTCTTGAAAAATATCCGTTTCAATGGTTTAACTATTTTAAATTCTGGAAATAAAAATAAAATGACAAATTTAGAATTACCAATAAAAGATCCCGATCAAATCTTACAATTTATACCGCAAAGAGATCCAATTGTAATGGTTAGTGGCGTTTTAGATTTTGCAGATAACTTTGTAAAATCTGAATTTAAAATAGAGACAGACAATATATTTGTTGAAAAGGATAAACTTACGGAGGTTGGTTTAATAGAACACATGGCGCAATCAGTTGCTTTACATACTGGGATAAGTTACCACATTAAAAATTTAATACCACCAACTGGGTACATTGGTTCCATAAAATCAGTCGAAATTTACGCACTGCCAAATATAAACCAAACCATATCTACAGATGTTACAATTTTACATGAAATAATGGGAGTAACTATGGTTAAAACTACTTGTTACTATGGGGATCAAATTCTTGCTTCCGCAGAAATGAAAACGGTGATAGCACCTAACTAAACTTTTCTATTTAAAAAGTAAACTTTATGGGATACAGATAGTAAATTTGTAAACATAAAAGCAAAAAATAATGGGTAAGAAAAAGGATAGTTATAGTAATTTTAAAAAAATTGTTCATACCTCAACCGTTAAAATAAGATTTAATGAATGTGATCCTTTAGGAATTGTATGGCACGGAAATTACATTAAGTATTTTGAAGATGCCCGCGAGGAGTTTTGTAAACTACACGGAATTGATTATTTGGTGGTTCAAAAAAATGGTTTTGCAACTCCAATTATTAAATCTATGTGTGAGCATAAATTACCTTTAAAATACGGCGATGTTGCCAAGGTCGAGACTACTTTTATAAGTACACCAGCAGCAAAACTTATTTTTACCTATAAAATTTTTAACCCCGAGGGTAAATTAGCTTGTATTGGTGAAACCATTCAAGTATTTATTGATAAAGAAGGTGTGTTACAGCTAACAAATCCTGAATTTATCTCCCTTTGGAAAGCAAAAGAAAATCTTTTAGATTAACAAGACCATGAAAAAAGTATACATACAGGATTACAACTATATAACACCCTTGGGTAGGAATTCCGATGAAAATTGGGAAGCCTTGGTTGCTAATCAATCAGGTATACAATTTCATGTTAATTTACTGAATCAAGAGGGAGGTTATGCATCCCTAATTCCAAATTCTTTTTTTGAGAATACTTTGGAAGCTTACGATGTTCAAGGTTACAGTCGTATAGTAAAAATGGTTTTAGCAGCCTTACTTCCAATATTCGAAAAGTATCCGGTTAATCCCAATTCTACCCTAATTTTATCTACTACAAAAGGCGATATTGCTGCTTTAGAACAAGATAATTTGTTAGAAGCGTCCATCCCCTTTTTAGCGGAGCAAATAGAAACCTTTTATGGTTTTAGAAAGAAGCCCATAATCGTATCCAACGCATGTGTTTCTGGAGCCTTAGCTCTAGCAACAGCAAAACGATTGATTCAAATGGGGATAATCGAGGATGCTTATGTAATTGGTGTAGATGAGGTAACAAAATTTGTACTCTCTGGTTTTTCGAGTTTTCAGGCCATGAGTCCAAAACCTTGTGCTCCTTTTGATGTAAATCGTAAAGGTGTAACTTTAGGTGAGGCTGTTGCAGTTGCCTATGTTTCGGCAGCTACACCTACAGAACAAGCGGTAGAAATTGCAGGAGACGGCGCCGTAAACGATGCCAATCACATTTCAGGCCCTTCTAGAACCGGTGAAGGTTTATATAAAAGTATGGTTTCAGCATTAAAGGAAGCAAATCTTTCTGCGGAGCAAATTCAATTTATATCTGCTCACGGAACCGCCACTAATTACAACGATGAGATGGAATCCATAGCATTTGATAGATTAGGACTTAACAATACTCCAGTTTCTAGTTTTAAAAGTAATTTTGGACACACTTTAGGAGCATCTGGGTTGTTAGAAACTTTAATTTGTTGTCAAATTATAAAAAATCAAACGCTTTTACCAACCTTAGGTTTCAAAAACTTAGGTGTCAGTAAACCTTTGGCCATAGTTACAAATACTAAAAAGGTAAAAGTCCAAAATATTTTAAAAACAGCAAGTGGTTTTGGTGGATGTAATACAGCATTAATTTTAAAAAAGATTGACTAATGGATGAGTTATTTATAACAGATGTTTGTAAAGTTTACAGCCAAAAAGTTGTTCTTAATAACGAAATTTTGGTTGAAGATTTACAATCGAGTGATGTTGCCTCTTTTTTAAAAAACGCTTTTAAAATGCTGGAGTATCAATATCCAAAATTTTTTAAAATGGATGTTTTAAGTAAGCTTACCGTTTTAGCTTCTGAGCCTATTTTAGAGAAACAAACCCATAAAAATATAGCCTTGGTGTTCATGAATAAATCGGGGAGTTTAGACACCGATTTAAAACATCAAGAATCAATAAAACATCAAGAGGCCTACTACCCTAGCCCTGCTAATTTTGTATATACTTTAGCAAATATTTGTTTAGGTGAAGTAAGTATAAAACATAAATTGGAAACTGAAAATATCTTTTTTATGTCAGAAACTGTAGATGCTAATTTACTTTACAATTACGCCAATTACTTAATTCTGCATAAAGAAGTTGATAAAGTTTTGTGTGGTTGGACTGAGGTTTTAGATCAAGAATATCAGGCCACTTTATATTTGGTAGAAAAACAGGGGTATGTTAAACATACCGTTAACGAAATAGAAAACATTTTTTTATAATGGAAGATTTAAAAATAGAATTAAAAAATAAAATTATTGAAGTTTTAAACCTTGAAGATATGTCTGCTGCGGATATTAACGATACCGATACTTTATTTGGTGATGGTTTAGGTCTAGACTCTATTGACGCTTTAGAATTAATAGTTTTATTAGATAAAGATTACGGTATTAAACTTACAGATCCAAAACAAGGAAAAGAAATTTTTCAGTCTATCAACACAATGGCTGACTACGTAAATACAAATCGTACAAAATAATATAAATGAGTACAGGCGTTGCTGTTACAGGGATGGGAATTATATCGGCTATTGGAAACAATGTAGCCGAAAATTTTTATGCCCTACAAAATGGTGCACATGGTTTAGATTTTCCGAAGTTTGTTGATACGCGTTTTGCTGATCAGTTAAAAGTTGGAGAGGTAAAATTATCGAATCAAGAATTAGAAAATTCACTTAATTTACCACAAAATCATACATTCTCTCGTACAGCAATGTTAGGAGTTTTTGCCGCAAAACAAGCAATTACTCAAGCTCAATTAAACAATAAACTTCAAAACGTAGGTTTCATATCATCAACAAGTGTTGGCGGGATGGATCTCACGGAAAAATATTTTTTAGATTACAATTCAGATCCTGAAATCCAAAAATACATTAGCTCACATAACGCAGGGCAAACGTCTATACATATAGCCGAATATTTTGGATTGAAAGGATTGGTATCTACAATATCAACAGCATGTT
>CAVBJB010000230.1:0-3779 GCA_963595625.1 Lachnospiraceae bacterium
GCCGATATTTGAGCCCCTTTTAAATCTAAAAACTCTTTATATGCCTTTGAAAACTCCTCAAAACGCTGCGTATTATAAGGCTCTTGCTGCTGGTAAGTTATCACTTCATTCTCTGTAACACTTGCAAAACTTACTTGTCCAGAAACCGACAAGATCAATAAAAGTATTAATTTTTTCATTGCTTAAAGTAGGATGGTTTATGAGCCAAATATAAATGTTAACGATTTATTAACCAAATTTTACTTCGTTTTTTTTGTAGCGTTAACTTTTCACATTACACAGGCTCCACAATCCCGCTGTACGCTATATCTTTTGTAACATCACCCTCGGGTGCCTCGGGTGATGTTACAAAAGGATGCCGCTCCCATCGGGGCTATGCAGAAATTCCTCCCGTTACAAATTCAAAAAAATTAGTGAATTTGATTATAATGTACTCACTCAATTAATTAAAATTTTAAACTACCATTTTTCTTCGAGAGACTCAGATTCTAGGTAGGTAATTAAATTCACAAATACTATTGTTCCTTCGAGAGCCTCAGGAACCTAAACTAAAAATCTATTAGAATAAAGATCCCTCCTTCGTCGGGATGAAAACATTACTTGTCATTTTGAGCGAAACGAAGTGAAGTCTTAAATCGTAATTGTATTGTTCCTTCGAGAGCCTCAGGAACCGAAACTGAAAAATCTATTGGAATAGAGATCCCTCCTTCGTCGTGATGACAACTGTACGTGTCATTATGAGTGTATTGAAATGAATTCGTAATTCGTAAATCGCAAATCGTAATTCGTAATTATTTTGTTCTTTTAAGAGCCTCAGGAACCGGTGTGTTGTTTTATTCGTGAGAGTTTAAATTTGATAAACATTAAACTTTAAACATTAAACTTTAAACATTAAACTTTAAACATTAAACTTTAAACCTTAAACTCCCAAACTTTATACTTTATGACTTTAGACTATCGGGTTAGGGATTGCAGGCTTGTTTGAGCTCCTTTGCAAACGTAATGTAATGGAGTTTGCAAAGAGCGAGGCCGTAAAGCCCGGCTCTTTTGCCTTTTATCTCAATTTTAAATCGGCAAAAGAGCAACCCCCAAAAAAAAATAAAAAAACCTCCGCTTTAAGGCCGAGGTTTTTGTTTAATCGTTATCTGGTTCAGTTGTTTCGAGGTCTTGATTTTCTTTGTATTTGCCTATAGAAACTTTAAAATTGTCTGAATTACCTGTAATTTTCATAGGAATTCCGATGATTCCTAATGGCGGAAGTCCAAGACGGAAACCGATGTTCATTTTGCCGTCTAAAGTAGCTTGACCCTGTAGGCGCCCTCTAAATCCGGCCATTTTAAACTTGGTTTTATCAATTTTCATGACGTTATTCTTGATCGTGGTTTTAATTTCGACCTTAGAAAATTTACTATCTTTTATTGATTTTGCGTCAGATTTTTGCGCTACTGCGTTTAAAAGTTTAAAGTTTTTAAATTTAATATCCTCTAACGTAAGGGTTCCTTTCCCTTTGATGGATGGTAAAACAACATCCATATTTTGGTTAAGTTTTCCTGTTAAATCATAATTTAATGAAACGATTCCGTGCGCGTCTTTAGCCATCGAAACCATATCTTTGAACAAATCAACTTCTTTATAGGCTTTTTGTATGTCAAAATTTTCTGCCTTTAATTGAGCTGCAAAGATTGCAGATGTAACATTTACGGGTTTATAATTTGCCGTTACGTTAACTTTTGTGCCTGCCAAATTAAAATTAGCGTTTGGTATGTTTACACTCTGGTTTTTGGTTTGTACAGAACCGTTAAAATTATTAAGTTCTAAACCGTTGAATTTTATTTTGTTTACTTGTGCTTTTACATTTACATCAATGTTTTGCGGCACCAAAATAACTCCCGTGGCTGTTTTAGTATTGTTGTTATTTGTAGCTGTTGGTGTGTTAAAAACCATAAATTCGTCTGCATCTATAAAGCTACTATTAACTGTAAAATCTCCTTTTACGGCACGGTTGTTAGCCATAATGTAATGGATTACATTGTCCAATTGACCGTTAACGTTTATGGATGACTTACCGTAGGTTCCGTTAAATTGGTCAAACTTCATTTTATCCTTAAAGAACGTAAATTTCCCGTTGTTGATAAAGAAATTTTGAGGAAATATATCCGTATTTACCGCAATATTTTGGACCTCTAGGCTCCCTTTGTTTTGTAGTTTATAATATTTACCAGAGGTAGCGTCCGAGGTAATACCTTTTAAATTTAGGTTGGTTTTTACAATTCCGTCTACATTTAATCCGTCGAGTTTAAAAATCTTATAAAGATTCCCAATGTTTAATATCCCTTTGGAATTGATGTTGTAGTTTAAATCCTCGAGGTTGTATAAGTTAGCATCGATACGGAATGGAGCCCCCGCAATTTCAAAATTAATAGGTAAAACCTCTATTCTAAGATCTTTAAATTTACCTTGTAAAGAGGTTAAATGTGTTTCTATATCAATATTCTCGATAGGCAATTCAGGTAAAGCCAACGATTTAATATATCCGTTTTTAAGTTTTAAGATGGTTTTAGTAGCCGGAAGTTCTTTTTTATCAAGATTAAAGGCACCTTTTGCAACCAAGTTTGCTTCAAGCTTTCCTTTTAGTACAATAGAATCTAATGGATAAAATTGAGCTATTTCTCCAAGATTTATCTTACTTTCTAAAGCGGTATTCATTTGATAATTAACTAAATTATCTACCTGAATTTTACCTTTAATGTAGTTAGATAAAGCGGTGATGTTTATTTGATCTAACAAAATAGAAACATTTTGTAATAAACTGTCTTTGGCTTCTATTTTACCATTAAAATTAATGGCATTAATAGCATCTGGTAACTCAGCGTGTTTAAAATACCCATCTTTTAAATGGGCTTGGAGTAAAAATGTAGGGATACTCGTAATAATAGTATCTTTTTTATCCTGACGAATTCCAGATAATTTTATTCCTTTTTTATACGTACCGTTGGCAACAATATTTAAATCGATGTCTCCTTTTAAATCTGCAAGTCCAAAACCTATTGCTTTTTGGAAATCAGCTAGATTTAATTTAGAATTAAGTTTTGAGTTTATCCATAAGGTATCAATTCCTTGTGTTTGTAGTTCTAAATGTGTTTTGTTGTTGTTCAACAAAAAGTCTAGGTATTTTACATCTATTTTAAGTTGATTAGGATCTAGATTAGGAACTTCCGCAAAGGCTTCAATATTTAATTTATGGATAGGATTGGTAATATTTTTGTTTGCAATATATCCGTCTACAATTTGCAAATAAGCTGTAACAATAGGTTTTTGCTGGCTGTTAAACTTACCCGAAGCAGTTGCTTGGAACGATAATTCTCCCTTTATTTTTGTTTGCTCTAACCAATCTTGATACGAGGGCGGAACAAGTGATAAAAGATCCCCTAACTGGCTGTTTTGAGATTTTAGATTTAAATCCAGATCGTATCCATTTTCTATAAACGCAAAAAAACCATCGAAAGAAAAAGGGAAATCTTTAATTAAAATATTGTTTTTATTAAATGTAAAACGCAGTTGTTTAGCATCAACCGTTGTAAGAATATCCGCTTTAATTGGTTTTTGTTCAACATAGTTTACGCCGTTTAAAGAAAAATCTAGGGCTTTTAAATTAATTTTAGAAGCTAGTTCAAAAACTTCGGATTGTAAATCGCCTTTTCCAACGTAATTAAAATCAGTTAATTTTAAAAACATTGGACTTGCTTGATCGTCGTAATCTAAATCAACATGATTAATTG
>CAVBJB010000231.1:0-3761 GCA_963595625.1 Lachnospiraceae bacterium
TAATAAATCTTATTTTTAGTTATATTATTTATAGTTTTAATTTATATTATTTGCTAGTGATAAAGTTTAAACTAAATTTGAGATATATCCCAAAATTGTTACATTTACCAAATATTAATATCTAGACTTAACAATGAAGAAATTATTTGTATTAGCATTTGCAGCTGTAGCATTTGCATCTTGTAATAACGCAACAGAATCTACTTCTTTTAAACAAGGTTATGTTGATACTGCAAAACTTTTAGAAAACAGTGACGAGGCAAAAGCTATCGAAGAAAAATATAAAAACAAAACAGAAGAAGTTGGTAAAGAACTTCGTGCTGAGATTGAAGCTTTCCAGAGAGAGGCACAATCTTTCCAAGCAAATGCTCAAGTAAAAGGTCCACAATGGGCACAAGCTGAGGGGCAACGTTTAGGACAAAAAGAGCAACAGTTACAAATGAAACAACAACAAGCTGCTCAGTCTTTACAAGAAGAAAGCGGTAAAGAAATGACAGATCTTGTTAAAAGAATGAAAGAGCACATCTCTAACTACGGTAAAAAAGAAGGATATGATTATATCATTTCTACAGGAGATGTAACAACTGTACTTTACGCTAAAGAATCTTACGATTTAACAGAGATTGTAACTAAAGACATCAACAGTAAATACACAGGTCCTAAAGCTAAAGAAACTACTGAAACTGCAGCAGATTCTACAGCTACTAAATAAGACTTCTTAAATATAAGCCAAAGCCTCCTAATGTCGGGAGGCTTTTGTATTTTTACACCTAGCTTAAAAATCTTTTGTATGGAAGAAACAACTCAAATTGCGGACTACGTTTTAAAATTTATCAATCAAACCAATCAAAGTTTATTCCTAACGGGTAAAGCCGGTACGGGGAAAACAACGTTGTTGAAAAAAATTATTGAAACCACGCATAAAAATTATATAGTTGTTGCACCCACAGGTATAGCCGCACTTAATGCTAAAGGAGTTACCATACATTCTTTTTTTCAGCTCCCATTTGGATCTTTCTTACCAGACTATTCAACAGAGCATAACTTTACCAACAATGTAAAATTTGAAAGTAGAGCTACCTTACGTCGTCATTTTAAAATGAATTTAGCCAAACGTACCCTGGTTAAAAACCTTCAACTTTTAATTATAGATGAGGTTTCTATGTTACGTGCAGACGTTTTAGATGCAATGGATTTTATGCTACAATCGGTTCGAAAATCGGCAGCACCATTTGGTGGGGTTCAGGTTTTATTTATTGGAGATTTATTACAATTACCACCTGTGGTTCGTCAAGAAGAGTGGGAGGTATTACGCTACTTTTACAAATCGGCTTATTTTTTCCATTCTAAAGTTCTTACAGAAAATCCTATTCTGTACATCGAGCTCGAAAAAATCTACCGCCAGTCCGATCAAACCTTTATTCAAATATTAAACAACCTCCGCAACAACATTGTAACCAGTAAAGATGTTGAGGTATTAAACCAATACGTAAATCCAACGTTTCAGAGCCATTCGCAAGAAGGGTGGATTACGGTGACCACACACAATGCAAAAGCCGATAAAATTAATGCTGATGCGTTAGATAGGCTAGAGGAGAAGAGCTTTTATTATGAAGCGGATATTATATCTGATTTTCCAGAAAAAATTTATCCTTTAGAGGCAACGCTAGAACTTAAAGTGGGGGCTCAGGTTATGTTTATTAAAAACGACATCTCGGCCGATAAAGTTTTTTACAACGGTAAAATGGCCATTGTAACTAAGCTTACAGCAAACGAAATTTTTGTTCGTTTCCCAGAAGATAACGTAACCATTGAAGTTGAAAAATACGAATGGCAAAATATAAAATACACCGTTAACGAGTTAACCAAGGAGGTTGAAGAAGAAATTCTAGGAACCTTTACCCATTATCCTATTAAATTAGCTTGGGCCATAACCGTACACAAATCTCAAGGTTTAACCTTTGACAAAGCAGCGCTCGATGTAAGCCAAGTTTTCTTGCCCGGACAAGCCTACGTAGCTCTTTCACGTTTACGTAGCTTAAATGGGCTTGTTTTGCTTTCTCCGATCCGAATGAATGGTATGGTTACCGATCAAGAAATATTAGAGTTTGCCAAAAACAAATCCACACAAGACGTTTTAGATCATAACCTACAAGCACAATCCTTACAATATTTGTACGTAGAGTTAAAATCAAGATTCGATCTTTTAGAGCTTACACAACTTTGGTATAAACTTTCTACCTCATTTGTGGGCGATGTAGCCTCAACTCCAAAAGGTAAATTACAACCTTGGGTTAAGGATCAATATTTGTTGGTAGATGCGCTACAGGATTCTGCACAAAAATTCGGAAACCAATTAGCCAAACTATTCTCTAATTATCCGGTAAATCTTGAATTTGTACAAGAACGTTGCACTAAAGCTTTTGATTACTTCTATCCGTTTTTAGACAAAATGGTAGACGAGTTACTTTACGAATTAGCCCAAATAAGACGACTTAAAAAAGCCAAATTAATAGTAGAGGAGCTAACCGAGATCGAGGAGGTTTTAGTAAAAAAGGTACTTGATTTAAAAAAGGTAATGCAAATTCTGGAGTTTTACATTCAAGGTAAATCCATAGATAAAGCAAGTTTTAATAACGAAGAAATTGGCGCTTACAAAGTAAATAAACTAGTAGCAATTGCCGACCGCTTACGTGTAAACAGCAACGAGCTTATAGCCTCAGAAACTACATTAAGCTATTACGACGAACCTAAAAAAGAGAAAAAAGAACGCAAACCAACCATAGAGACCACGCTCGAGATGTGGCGTGCTAAATTCACGGTTAAGGAAATTGCAGAGGAGCGTAAACTAGCCCAATCTACCATTTATGGACATTTGGCCAAACTCATCCAAAAGCGTCAAATCCTGTTAACCGAGATCATCTCTAAAGCTAAAATAAAGAAACTCGAAAAACTTTTTGAAACCTACGATGGCGAAACCATAACCGAGCTTAAAGAAAAATGTGGCGACGCATTTACTTACGAAGATTTAAGGCTATATAAAGCCACCCTAGACGCCGAAAAAGATAGTTAATACTTACATGTTCCACGTGGAACAAAAAACCAGCCCTAGGGCTGGTTTTTTTATTAATAAATATAATCGTTAATATTTTATCTTGTAATATTCACTTTTCTTGCGGTTGAATACTCGCTGCAAATATTCTTTAAGAAATTTAAATCTGTGTAAAATTCAGTTTTATCTAAAATTTTTATTTTATTAAGTTCATAATTGGTGTAATATTTTTCAATAAAGTTTTTATAAGCGTTTGAAAATTTTTCATTGAAAAATATTAATGAATTTGCAATTTCTTCCATTCGTTTTAACTCAGCAAAATAGTTTCTGCTATTAAATAACATTTCAGGAAGTTCATTATTCATTAAGTTAATATTATGAACTAAGGTATTATTTTCTTCATTTACTTTTCTGTTAAATTCGATAGTTGAATTAATTGCAGAATCTAATATCTGAGCTGCAAAAATTACACCTTCTGTTTTTAAATCATTTTTCGTAATTACTCCATCAGCTGCTTTCTTATTCAGGTTATCAATTGAACTTAATAATGAAATAGTTGCTTTATTTTGAAAATCAATGCTAACAATACCAAGAGTTGAAAATGATGGTAATAAATCATTTTCTAGTCTATCAAAGGCTGTAGAGGAAAGTTGATCGTTATTTAAAGTAATTTCAGAGGCTTTAATTGATTTTAATGTAGAAAAAATAG
>CAVBJB010000232.1:0-3742 GCA_963595625.1 Lachnospiraceae bacterium
ATACTAAAACGCAAGGTTCTATGTTAAATAAATAAATCACTAAATATGATTTTTTTCATAAACTAATAAATAACTATTTGTAAATTTGTAGCCTTATTAAATCATTAAATAAATGTCTAAATTCAATAAACTAACTGTTACTAAAATTACAAGAGAGACACCAACGGCAATTGTTATTACTTTTAATGTTCCCGATAATTTAGCAGATAGCTATAAATTTATTGCAGGACAGTATGTAAATTTAAAACATGTTATTGGTGATAAAGAAGTAAGAAGAGCTTACTCTATCTGCTCGTCTCCTAATGATAAAGAATTAGCAGTATCAGTAAAAGAAGTTGAGGGAGGTTTATTTTCAACTTACGCTAATAGAGAACTTAAAGAAGGTACCACTATTGAAGTTGGATTACCAGAGGGACGTTTTACAATTGAAACAAATCCAGATAATCAAAATTATTATGGAGGAGTTGCTGCTGGATCTGGAATTACGCCTATCATATCTATTGCAACGGCAGTTTTAGAAAATGAAGTAAACAGTAAGTTTGTTCTAATATACGGTAACAAGAGTATTCCAGAAACTATATTATATAAAGAACTTGTAGCTTTATTAGAAAAATACAAAGACCGTTTTTTTGTACAATTTGTATTTAGTCAAGCAAAAGAAGCTGGCTCTTTAACTGGACGTATTGATAGACCTACTATTCAGTATACATTTAACAACAAATATAAAGGGAATTATGCTCAGTTTTTTATCTGTGGACCTGAGGATTTAATATATAATACAACCGCTATCTTAAAAGAAAGTGGATACCCGGAAGACATACTAAAGTTTGAATTATTTACTACATCTGATAAGGGAAGCTTTATTCCAGTTTCTAACGATACAACTAAAGTTACGGTAATTATAGATGATGAAACGCATACTTTTGAAATGTCTCAAAAAGATTCATTGGTTAAAGCTTTTAACGCTCAAGGTTTGGATACTCCACAATCGTGTCTTGGAGGGGTTTGCTCTAGCTGTATTTGTAAGATTGTTGAAGGTGAGGCCATATTAGCTAAAAATTCTGTATTAACAGATCAAGAAATAGCATCAGGTTTAACATTATCATGTCAAGCATTTCCAACATCAAGTTCTATCGTCATAGATTTTGATAACGTATAATAAAAAAGGGAACTCATTAACGAGTTCCCTTTTTTTATACAATATACTCTCGACTCAAAAAAACTTTTCGGTGTAAAATTATAATAAGCCAAATAACTAGACATATATAGTCCACTAAAAGTAAATATTATCGTTAAAGAGAATATTTATAAGTTAATTCTTTCAATAATAGAATTTACAGATATACTTTCCATTACGCTTTCATACCCAGGAACTAGTTTATTTCCATAGACAGAAGTTGGTAAATAAGGATATAAATTTAAATCAGGAATTAAAGCGTCTTCTAATTTTTGATTAAAAGGTAAAAAACCTGCATAAGGATGCGTTGCTCCCCAAATACTTACCACGCGTATTCCTAATAAAGCTGCTATGTGAGCGTTACCAGAATCCATAGACACCATAACATCTAAATTAGATATTACATCCATTTCTTCATTTAAATTTAGCTTACCTGCAAGTACAATAACATTATTGTGTTTCCCTTTGTACTCATTTAATTTTTCTATTTCTTTTTTACCACCTCCAAATAACAAGATTTTATTATTAGGAGAAGATAATGCTAATAAATTGATTAGGTGTTGCATTAAATGAGTAGGATATACTTTTGATTCGTATTGTGCAAATGGAGCAATACCAATCCATTTTCCTACTTTTAATCCCGTAATATCAGTTATCTTATTTGATAAAACAACTTTTTCAGGGAAAATTGGATGAGATAAATCTATAGGATAACCTAAGGAAGTAAATGTATCTAAATGTCTTTGAAACATACTCTTAACTGGCTTAATAACTTTTAGTGCCAGTTTAGTAAGTTCCTTTTTATCTTTTCTACCTTTATCAGTAGCGGCAGTACTTATACCTGAAATCTTGTAAAAGGTTCTAACAATTTGCGAACGTAAAACATTATGCAAATCAGCAACTTCTGTAATACCAAGTGCCTTAGTATCTTTAAAAAGTTGATATAAACCTTTTAAACCTTTATGGCGACCATTTACATCGACTTCAAAAAAATTTACCGTTTTAATATCTCTAAAAAAAGGTTTAAAAAATGGTCTTGACGCAACCGTTATTTTAACTTCTGGATATTGCAAAGAAAAAGCTTTCAGTACAGGAACTGTCATTGCGACATCTCCCATAGCCGAAAGCCTTATAACTAAAATATGTTTAGGTTTAGACATTGTCTAAAAATGTTATTTTTTATTTTGGTATAATACAGGATTTAATTCATCATCGTTGTACATTTTCATTTGTTTGTACACCTTCATGTATTTATCTCCGTTTTCGATATCAGTAATTAATTGACTGATAGAAACAAACATATCATTTTGTTGATCTAATAATACATTTAATTTTTCTTGACATTTAGCACGGTGCTCTTCAGTTGCATCAACACGTATAGCCTCTTCGCGCATATGGTAAATTTTTAAAGCTAAGATCGAAAGTCTATCAATAGCCCATGCAGGAGATTCCGTATTAATTTTAGCTCCCTCTTTTACAGTAACATCTTTATATTTTTGTAAAAAATAACTGTCAATATACTCAACCATATCCGTTCTAACTTGGTTAGAAGCATCAATTTTACGTTTTAACTCTAAAGCAGCAACTGGGTCAATTTGTGGATCACGAATAATATCCTCATAATGCCATTGTACTGTATCTACCCAGTTTTTAGCATATAATAACGCTTCTATCGTACCTTTTTCAAAAGGATTCTCAATAGGTTGATTTACATTGTCGTATTTATGATAATCAGCAATACTTCTTTCAAAGATTGGGAAAGCAAATTCTGCAAACATTTCTTAAAATTTTTATTTACAAAGATAGTTTTTATAATTTTATCAAACTAAAAAAATTCTACCAGATGACAGTTCATTATATTTCGGAACAAAACAGTATTTTAAATCACTTTTTGGCTCAGTTAAGGGATGTTAACATTCAAAAAGATTCTATGCGTTTTAGAAAAAACATAGAAAGAATAGGGGAGATTATGGCTTATGAATTAAGTAAAACCTTACCTTATAAAGCAGTTAATGTACAAACCCCACTAGGAGTAAAAAACACTACTGTTATAGAGGATAATGTAGTTTTATGTTCTATTTTAAGAGCTGGACTAGCGCTACATACTGGATTTATGAATTTTTTTGATGATGCTGAAAATGGATTTGTTTCCGCCTCAAGAATTCATGCACCAAAAGGTGAAATATCTGAAATTAAAGTAGAATATCAAGCAGCTCCTTCTTTTGAAGGGAAACATTTATTATTGTTAGACCCAATGCTAGCTACTGGTCATTCATTAGTTGCTGTATTCAATAAATTAATTACGGAAGAAACCCCAAAGGAAATTCATATTTGTGTTGTGATTGCTGCGCCCGAAGGTGTAAAATATTTACAAGAAAATTTACCTGATTATTGCCATTTGTGGATTGCTACTTTAGACGATGGTTTAAATGAAAATAACTATATAATTCCTGGTTTAGGTGACGCTGGTGACTTAGCTTACGGAGAAAAATTATAAAAAAAAGGACTGATTTAAAATCAGTCCTTTTTTTATAATTGAATAAAATAAACGCCCATGCTTAATAC
>CAVBJB010000233.1:0-3735 GCA_963595625.1 Lachnospiraceae bacterium
CTAAAGCACACCTATTAACTTAAAAAAAAATATAACTATTGTAAAAAAACAAAATCGAATATTAAATTTTAAATGCTTGATAAATAAAAACCTATAATTATTTTGAATAAATCAATTTGTTACCTAATTTTGTCCCACTATAATAAAGAAATACTTAGAGGAAAAATTTGTACTGATTGCAACCTCATTAAAAAATGCTAAAGCAGGTTATACTTCTTTAAGCATTTTGTTGCGCCTACCTTTTTCCTCATTAACAAATAAAAATTCATTTGATATGGCATATTTATTTACGTCGGAATCTGTTAGTGAAGGACATCCAGACAAAATTGCAGACCAAATTTCTGACGCATTAATCGACAACTTTTTAGCTTTTGATCCTCAATCTAAAGTAGCTTGCGAAACGTTAGTAACTACAGGTCAAGTTATATTAGCAGGTGAAGTTAAATCTAAAACATATTTAGACGTTCAAGAAATTGCTCGCGAGGTAATTCGTAAAATTGGATATACTAAAAGTGAATATATGTTCGATGCTAACTCATGTGGTATCTTATCAGCTATTCACGAACAATCGGCAGACATCAACCAAGGGGTAGATCGTGCAGTTGCTGCTGAGGATTTTGAAACTAAAGCTAACGCTCAAGGTGCCGGAGATCAAGGGATGATGTTTGGTTACGCAACTAACGAGACAGAGGACTACATGCCTTTAGCACTTAACCTATCGCACAAATTATTACAAGAATTAGCAGCGTTAAGAAGAGAAGAAACTCAAATTCCTTACTTACGTCCAGACGCTAAATCTCAAGTAACGTTAGAGTACGACGATAACAACAAACCTGTTCGTATCGATGCAATCGTAATCTCTACACAACACGATGATTTTGCTGAGGAGCAAGCCATGTTAGACAAAATTAAGCAAGACATCATCGAGATTTTAATCCCAAGAGTAATTGCTAAATACCCACAATACGCACACTTATTTAACGACAAAATCCAGTACCACATCAACCCAACAGGTAAATTCGTAATCGGAGGACCTCACGGAGATACAGGATTAACAGGACGTAAAATCATTGTAGACACTTACGGTGGTAAAGGTGCACACGGTGGTGGAGCTTTCTCTGGTAAAGACCCATCAAAAGTAGACCGTTCAGCAGCATACGCTACACGTCACATCGCTAAAAACTTAGTAGCAGCAGGTATTGCAGACCAAGTATTAGTACAAGTATCATACGCTATTGGAGTTGCAAAACCAATGGGTATTTTCATCGACACATACGGTACAGCAAAAGTTAACCTAAAAGACGGTGAAATTGCTAAAATCGTAGAAGGAATTTTCGACATGCGTCCTTATGCAATCGAGCAACGCCTTAAATTAAGAAACCCAATCTACTCAGAAACTGCCGCTTACGGACACATGGGTAGAACATCAGAGGTTGTAACAAAATCTTTCAAAAACCCATACGGAGAAACTAAAACGGTAGAAGTTGAGCTTTTCACTTGGGAAAAATTAGATTACGTAGATCAAGTTAAACAAGCCTTTAACTTATAATACATACAAAAGTTCAGTGCCACGGTACTGAACTTTTTTTTTATTTAGCGCGTTCCGTCAACAAAAACTCCTACCGTCGTTTTTTAGCCGGCGGGTGTTTCGCACTCGCTTTTTAAAACTCCATTACATTACGTTTTAAAAGAGCTCAAACAAATGCTCCACCCCCTAACGCAAAACAAGCATATATTTAATTCCATTACATAAAAAAAACCTCGCAAGTATGCGAGGCTTTTTTAATTATAACGTATATCGTAAACTTAAAATTAAATAACGAGGTTGCACAATATAGCTCGAGTAGCTACTACTTCCTCCTAACTGACTAAACGACGATTGATCTAATGATTTTGTGTTTAATAAATTTGTTCCCTGTAACTTCCACTCCCATTTACTTTCTGGCTTTTTATACATTAAACTAGCCGTTAAAAAATCATATTCATTTTCAATGGTTTTTGCAGCATTGGTATTTCTGTAAAAAGTATATTCAGAGGTAAACGAAAAAGCATTTAAAAAATAATACTCCAACGTAGCAGACGGACTGTGTGTGTAAACCGTATCAGCAAAATTATCATTTATACTGTAGGTATAAGCCAATTGCACATTAGGTAAACGCTTAAAGTTTGTAGAGAAACGCGCATTGTAATTCTGAGCAAAAGATTCTGTTTCCTGAACCACAGTTTCCGTAGCCCCATTTACATCATACAAACGTAAGTTGTTATATTTACCCCAAGACCAACTACCCGATACATTTGCTTTGTAATAACGTAAAAACGAACGCCCATAACTTGCAGATCCACTTAAACTTTCATCCGCAAAATTACTTGGCATATTTAAGGTAGACGACACTTGGTTTACGCCATCAAACAAAACTCTATTTTTAATCCCCTCTGTTTGTCTTGAGTAACTTACATTAGCAAAAATGTTTTCAAAATTAAACATATTATATTTAAAGTAACGCAAACTATGCACTTGTGAGGTAGAGTTTTCAAGATTTCTGTTTCCGCTAAACAACGAGTTGTAGTTACTAAAAACATACCCCTGAACCAAATTATTAATATCCGTAAAATTATTAGTTAACCTAAAATCATACGATAACGTTTCAGACTTTTTAATTTGCCATAAAGCATTAAAATCAGGCAAAAGTTTTGTAAACGATTTTTTATTTTCAGCTCCTAATTGCACATCATTCATAAAAAAAGTATGCCCCGTAACTCCAGGATTTAAAGTAAACTTACCAAATTTCATGCGGTAATGTAAACCTACAAAAGCATCATTAAAGGTATAATTTACATGATTTGTATTACTAGCATCTGTTAAATTATTCTGCGAAGCATTATCTAATATTTGAAAAATATTAGAGTCAAAATTTTGATACGAATACGTATTTCCTAAAGTAACATTTAAAACCTGATTGTTTTTAACACTGTAATAATAATCCCCTTTTGCATCTATTTTATTTGTTTTTACAAATTTATTTTGAGTAATATCATTACGCATTTGATTAGGTACATACCCTATTAAATTAAACGGTTGGTTAGCCAAATTAGCATTGTAAAATGGATCCTCGTCTTGATATAAATGCTGAATTAAAAATGAGAATGTGTTTTTATCATTAAGTGTATAATAGTAATTTAAATTTTGATTTATTGAGGTTGGTTTTTGCTTTTTAGTCGTGTTAATATCACTTAGCAAACTCGAAAATGTTCCATTATACTCGCGCTGGTTAGATACTTTGGCTAAAACATCATAATCAAAATGAACCTTTTCTGACGGTACATAATTAGAACTCAATTTAAACAATCCTAATTCTGTTTTTTGAGACGTTAAAGCTCTTTTATCTTCTACAATTTCTTGTGTAGATCCATCCGGTAGTCTATCAAAACGATTGGTTCTAGAAATAGTTTCCAAATCGGTATCATTACCAGATAAAATAGCAAAACCACTTAGTGTCCAAGCTTTAGATGGGTTATAGGAAAAGTTAGCTGCTCCAAAACGCGCTTCAATTTCTTTAGCTCTGTTGTTTCGCATTCCCATAATTCCTAAGTCGTTAGAGGATACATTAAAACTAGTCCCCGAGCGTCCCATCATGTTTCTAAAACCACCTGTAAATTTAAAATAATCCTGCATGGTTAAAGGTAATTCTCCAATATTATTGAAATTACCAATTAAATTAATGGAGTATTTAGGAG
>CAVBJB010000234.1:0-390 GCA_963595625.1 Lachnospiraceae bacterium
TGAGTCAGCTAAACTTTTACTAAAAACTAGTACAGAATTGTTTTTTGTATCCTTTAAAATCTGATTTTTACGGTGTAAATATTCTTTAAAATGATTCAGACTAAATACATCTTTTTCCCTATAAGCTCCCGTATTAATATCAATCATATCGGCTAACTTTTCTTTTCTAGCCTCGTATTGCTCTTCAATACTTTTTGCAGTCATATACGAAAAAATATAGGCCACTATAAAAATCCCGAAAGCAACACTAAACACAAGCTTAGCAATATAAATATTTTCGTCGTTTTTAGCGGGATCGTAAAAATTAGCAAATTTATTAGTTGTAGTATTTTTAGAGTTAACCAATTTATCTAACAAATTAATTTTTGTTTCCGAGAGGTTGTTGTCTAA
>CAVBJB010000234.1:400-1703 GCA_963595625.1 Lachnospiraceae bacterium
CTCCAAAGTTTTAATTTTATCCATTAAAACCTGAAGGGTTTCTTCACTAAAAACATCTGTAGTACTAGTGGCCGATGGATTTTGTTCTAAATTTTCATCTGTATTTGTATTAATTTCAGTTTCCTGATGGGACTCTTGGATTGTAGCATCCTGTTCCTCATTTTTAGGTGTTAAATGGTTCATTAGTATGTTTTTTAGGTTTGATTAATTTTAAACCCACAATATTACAGATATCCTATTAAATTAAGTATTAGGGTTTTCCTTGATATTTACATAAAAATGCAAATCCAACCCATTTTCTTAAAACTATATTAAAAGAAATTTATAAAACACTATTTACTAACACTGTAATCAAAAAAAATTCCGATATTTACATCCGTATTTTATAAAACAATTAAAATGGCGAATTTTAAAAATCAAGAATTCGAAAAAATCAGAATCATAGACGAATCTAACATCCTAGATTACGTCCCAATTGGATATCCGCACCGCCCCATATCCAACGCCATTTTATTTATAAAAAAAGGAACCCTCGATCTTAAAGAATACGTATCCAACTACCATTTAACACAAAACGATTTTATGTTTATAGATCGTAAACACGTGTATGAAGTTTTAAGCGTAAGCAAAGATTTAGAAATAAAATTAGTAGGATACAAAGACAATTTCCTACAGCGATCGAGTTTTAAAATGAATAAAATTCAGGTATATCGCAGCTTAAAAGCCCAATTAAAAAGAAACTACAAACTACCCGAGAGCCAAGCAGACATTATGTTTGAGCATATAGAACTGTTAAAAAAAACCATAGACAATAAAAACGTTTTTACCTACAGCAATCAAATTCTCGAGCACAGCTTCATCAACATATTATATCAAATATCAGGCGTAGTAGAGCAAGAAGCTAAAGCCTATTTTGAGTTCATGAACAAAAATCAAAAGATTTTTAACGAATTCATTTTACTTGTATCAGAAAATTATTTAAAAGAAAAATCAGTAGAATATTACGCCTCTAAAATCGGAATCACAACCCGATACATGAGCAGCGTTATAAAAGCAGAAACCAGCCGTACACCCAACGAGTTTATAAACGACTTTATCATTAACGAGGCAAAAGCCAAACTTTCTAGCACCAATAAAAACATTAAAGACATAGCGTTCGAACTTAATTTTTACGACCAATACGCCTTTTCACACTTTTTTTACAAACACACCAACATGCGACCATCCACCTATCGCAAAAACGCAATACTGTAAAAAATAATACATATTTACATTTTTATTACATGGTATAGCCATTTTATAA
>CAVBJB010000234.1:1713-3729 GCA_963595625.1 Lachnospiraceae bacterium
TTTTATAACTCGACCGAACTAAATAATTTTGCCGCCGAACATTATAAAATAACTATGTCATTATCCCATTTTTTTAAAGTAACCCTGTTACTTGCATGCAACCTATTCTTAACAAGTAATTTACAAGCACAAAACACCGTAAATTTAACTGTTGAGGAAGCCCTAAACAGCGCCGTTGCAAACTTCCAACAACTAAAAGTCAGCCAAAAAAACATAACATTAAACAAACAACAAAAATCAGTTTTCAACCTTAACGTATACCCAACCATCTCACTAAATGCTACCGCAAGTTACATTGGAGACGTAGAAATTCTGGACGAAAACTTCTCGAATGTAATGACACAAGAAATGCCACACTTCGGGAACTCATTCACACTACAAGCCACACAATTAATCTACCGCGGCGGGCTTTTAAAAAAGCACAACACCGCTTACGACATTAAAAATGATATTGCAGAGCTAGCACAACGCAACAACGAGCAAGCCGCAAAACACATCATCCTAGGGCTATTGTTAGACGGTGTAAAATACAAACAAAACATCGAGATCTATAACCAAAATATAGAACTAGCACAAAACAGACTAGAACAAGCAAACGAGGCATTCGCAAAAAACAAAATCTCACAAAACGAGGTGGTTCGCGCAGAATTAATCATAAAAAACATGCAACAAGGTCTGGTAACGGTACAAAACAACAAAAAAATTGTAGACTACAACCTAGCAACCCTACTTAGCTACCCAGAAGATACACAATTTAACCTCATCCTAGACCAAGCAATCATCCCGCAAAGTCAAGAACAATTGTTGCAAACAGCCTACAACAACCACCCGCAACTAGCCAAAAACAAAAAAGAACAAGAATTAGTAGCACAAAACATCAAAATCACCCAAGCTGCCTATTTCCCAACACTAGCAGCCTTTGGAGGATACAACATGTTACGCCCAATTACAACCAGAACCCCAGCCATGGACATGTACTCTAACGCATGGCAAGCCGGACTATCGTTTAGCTACAACATAGACAACATCTATAAAACAGGTAGAAAAGTTAAAGTAGAAAAAATACAAAAACAACAATTAGCCGAGGTTAATCAAGAATTGGTACAAAAAATTAAAATCAACGTAAACACAGGATACGTAAAATACCAAGAAGCACAACAACAAGAACAATTAAAACAAGAAAGTAAAGACCTAGCCGTGAACAACTACAACATCACCGCGCAAAACTTTTTAACACAAAAAGGATTACTATTTGAGATCACAGACGCCAGCAACCAAAAGCTAGACACAGAGATCCAGTACTCCAACGCAACCATAAACACCATCTACCAGTACTACCATTTAATCTACACTACAGGTACACTATAAAAAATCATCCCAAGCAAACGTTTGGGATTTTTTTTTGGCGTTACCCCAACAAAAACTCCTAGCGTCGTTTTTTAGCGGTCGGGTTTTCGCTAGTCGCTTTTGGCTCCGCTACGCTACACCAAAGAGCTCCCACACGCCGCTCAACCCCTAACGCGCTCCGCCGTAATTTTTTTAATTTCCCTTTCAATTTTGTACTTTCACAAAGTATAATCACAGCGCTATAACGTCGCCGACTTTGCCGCGTGCTGTTGTGAATTCCTTTCAATTTTGTACTTTCACGAAGTATAATCACAGCGTTAATAGCTTATTTAAAAATAGACCTCCTGTTGTGAATTCCTTTCAATTTTGTACTTTCACGAAGTATAATCACAGCGAGTTATGCAGAAGGTGATTCTAAAGTAATGTTGTGAATTCCTTTCAATTTTGTACTTTCACGAAGTATAATCACAGCTAATGTAGATGCAGATACTTTAGCAGAGCTGTTGTGAATTCCTTTCAATTTTGTACTTTCACGAAGTATAATCACAGCTTTTGATGTGGATTTAACTGAGGAAACGGAGTTGTGAATTCCTTTCAATTTTGTACTTTCACGAAGTATAATCACAGCAAGGCGCATATATTAGGACTTGCGGACAATGTTGTGAATTC
>CAVBJB010000235.1:0-3708 GCA_963595625.1 Lachnospiraceae bacterium
GAGTTAGGTAAGATTATCTAACTCATTTTTTCTTACAACATTAAGTGCTTTTATCTTTATTCAAATAAAAGATTAATATTATAGCTTGTAGTTTTATAAAATTTAGATTTTAAATAAAATGTATATAACTGCCTAATTATAAAATCTAGTAAACTACTTTGTATGACTTGTGTACAAAATAAATAAATAATTAATAGTAAAAAATCTTCATTAATATCATTTTAATCTAAACGTAAATAACCATTTTATAAATTTAAAATTATAAGAGATTGATGTAGATTATGCTGTTTTAGCCATGTCAACAATACTTTGTAAACCTAATTATGTAGTTCCGTTTATAGGTGTTCGTAATCCATATCCAACCTCATCAATTCCTATACAAAACTGATCCTTATAAAACGTAAAGGCCGGAATAGGATTCAGACTTTTTTTATTAAGCAAATACTTTTTTAGTTTTTAATAAAATAAGTATTTTCGCAGGGTATACAAAAACTAAAAAATGAAAAAAGTGGTTTTAATAACCGGCGGTTCGTCGGGGATTGGAAAATCCATAGGGGAGTATTTACAGGCTCAAGGTCATATTGTATATGGTACAAGCCGAACCCCAGAAAAAGTTGTAGGTAGTAAAATAAACCTTGTGGCTTTAGATGTTAGGAATGCAGCATCTATTGCAGCTTGTGTGGCTCAGGTTATTGATAAAGAAGGTCGATTAGATGTTTTAATTAACAATGCCGGAGTGGGTATTACCGGTCCTTTAGAGGAAATCCCGATGGAGGAAATAAAAAACAATTTTGAAACCAATTTATTTGGCCCTATAGAAACCATGCGTGCGGTTTTACCCCAAATGCGTAAACAAGGCAGCGGTTTAATTATAAACGTTACAAGTATTGCGGGATATATGGGCTTACCTTTTAGGAGTGTGTACTCGAGTAGTAAAGGGGCGCTAGAATTGGTTACGGAGGCTTTACGTATGGAGGTAAAAGCTTTTGGAATTGAAATTACAAATGTTGCGCCTGGAGATTTTGCTACTGATATTGCTTCGCGTAGATTTCATGCTCCGGTAATTAAAGGATCGCCGTATGAAAAAGTTTACGGACAACAATTAGCAACTATAGACGAGCATGTAGACAGTGGTAGCGACCCTATAGAAATGGCTAAAGGTATTGCGCAAATTATAGCGCATGGTAAACCCAAGGTGCATTACAAAATTGGTGCTTTTATGCAAAAATTCTCTATTGTTTTAAAACGTATTTTACCAGATAAAATGTACGAGAAAATGCTGATGAACCATTATAAATTGTAATTTTGTACTACTGCGTGAGGGATAGGAGCGGCATCCTTTTACCTCTTAGCTAAGCTTTGCTTAGTTAAGAGGTAAAAGATACAGCGGATAGCCCGACCCTAAAAGGAATTTTGTTTGTAATTTTATACCTATGAAAACCTTTTAGGGGCACGCCCTGAAAATTTTATTAAGAAAACACAACATTTTAAATAATTTAAGAATATGAAATTTTTTATTGATACAGCTAATTTAGACCAGATTAAGGAAGCTCAGGAACTTGGGGTTTTAGATGGTGTTACAACTAACCCGTCTTTAATGGCTAAAGAGGGAATTACTGGAAAAAATAACATTTTAAAGCATTACGTTGACATTTGTAATATTGTGGAAGGTGATGTGAGTGCTGAGGTTATTGCGACGGATTTTGCTGGAATGATTAAAGAAGGTGAGGAGCTTGCGGAATTACACGAGCAAATTGTGGTTAAAATCCCGATGACTAAAGACGGTATTAAGGCTTGTAAATATTTTTCGGATAAAGGAATTAAAACAAACGTTACGTTAGTATTTTCTGCTGGTCAGGCGTTATTAGCCGCTAAAGCTGGGGCTACTTATGTGTCTCCGTTTTTAGGTCGTTTAGATGATATTTCGACAGACGGTTTAAATTTAATTGACGAGATCCGTTTAATTTACGATAACTACGCTTTCGAGACTCAAATTTTAGCAGCTTCTGTACGTCACACGATGCACGTAATTAATTGTGCAAAAATTGGTGCTGATGTAATGACTGGACCTTTATCTAGTATTACAGGTTTATTAAAACACCCGTTAACAGATTCTGGTTTAGCTCAGTTTTTAGCGGATTACGCAAAAGGAAACGAATAGTTTTTAAAGATAAAAAAGCCTCGCAAATTATGCGAGGCTTTTTGTTTTATAAGGTATCGTAGCTTGTAAGTTGCTCACGTAAATGATCCGAAACCTCTATGGTTGTTCGTGTTTGCATATCGAACATTACTTGGGTTGAGGTTCCTGTAGCGTGGATTATAGTTTCTCCGTTTTTCTCGGAAGTTACCAAATATTCCAACTCAAAACTTTTGTTTCCTATTTTAGTTGTACGAATGTGTACTTTTGGGTTTTTAGCTAAAAGCTTTAATTCTTTTTGAAAATTTATGCTGATGTTTCCTATTAAAAACATGTCTTTTAACCAGTTCCATCCTGGGCAAGCTGTTGGCATGTAATGACCGCGTGCAATCTCAAAATACGAAAGATATACGGCATTGTTTACGTGGCCTAAAGCGTCTTGATCGTTCCAACGTAGTTGGATAGGAAGGCTAAATTTAAATTGATTTAAGATTGTGTCCATTATTTTTTATTTTGCTGTCCAAATCTAATAAATTTATTTAAATCAACACGTTTTATTATGTATTTACGCATTAATTTGTACAGACCACGTACGTGTAAAGCTCGACTGCGCATCTAATTTTACAATCCCTTCCTTACTCGTAAAATCTTGATTATGATTAACAGCATCTGCTACACCACACCAAGGCTCTAGACACACAAAATCAGCGTTTGGCGCGCTCCAAATTCCAAAATGTGTAAAACCATCAAACTTAAATTTTAAACGTTGGTTGTTTTTAGAATTGCTCAAGGTAATTTGGTTGGATTTTAAGTTCCGAAACACCAAAGCGTCTTTACTGAACAAATCGTAACTTAACGCTAAAACTTGGTTTTGAAGCTCCAATATTTGGGAAGTTTCGCTTAACAAACCGTTGTCAAGTAAAATTCGATCTAACCGGGTATCGTGGTTAAATGTAAGGGTATAATCGTTTAAACCTACATTCGTGAACTGAAACGCAGGATGCGCTCCTAACGAAAAATATAAAGTTTATTCGGCCGGATTTGTAACCACATACGTACAATTCAACGTATTTTCTACGATCTCATACATCACCTGTAGCGAAAACTTAAACGGGAAAACCGCTAACGTTTCCGGACTCCAGCTTAACTCGTAAACCACTTTAGAGTCGGATACTTTAGTTTCCGTAAACTCATAATCGCGCGCAAAACCGTGACGAGATAAATGGTATTTTTTATTGTTAAATAGGTACGTATTTTCCTTTAAACTCCCCACAATTGGGAACAAAATTGGGCTCGATTTTCCCCAAAAAGCCGGATCTGCACTCCACATAAATTCGTTTTGTTTGGCGTCTTTTATGCTTTTTAATTCCGCACCCTTAGGGTTAATTTCAATGCTTATATATTCGTTTTGTAACTTCATTTTCCTAGGTTTTATTTTGGGCATTCCCTCGCTAATTTAGTATAAAAATCTAGGTTTTATCCTATTTAATCGCTCGGTCGGGCTATCCGCTGTATCTTTTATTTCGCTACCGCTTCATAAAAGGATGCCGCTGCTATCCCTAATGCAAAGT
>CAVBJB010000236.1:0-3688 GCA_963595625.1 Lachnospiraceae bacterium
TTATTAGAGCAACTAAACAAAGAAAAAATGGATGCAATAACTAGTAATTTGTTAATCATAAAATTTAAAGTATTTTGTAAATTGTTTTCAAATTTTATAATTTTTAACTTAATATAAAAATTTATAAACACATAATTTAGTGTTTTTGTTAATATAATTAAATTATGACTAAAATGTAAAGTTTATAAAGAAATAATGTTTGCTAAATAAATAACATAAAAAATTCATTCTTGATGGTGTAAAGCCCTTAACTTTAGCTGTAGCCCCGAATGCAGCGGCATCCTTTTTGGGTGTTTTTTGAAGGGTTTTATGGGTGTGTGCGTTTTGTTTGTGCTTGTACTTTATAGGTTTTGAGCTACAAAAAGATAGAGCGGAAAGCGGGATTGATATGTTTGTGTAATGTTTGGGGTTTGCGCTCCTGCTATCGAAAATTTTGGAGGATGGGATGGGTATAAATAAAAAACCCTGACATGAAAGCCAGGGTTTTATGATATGTTTTAATTTAAAGTATAGGATTGCTCCTGTTTATTAAATTGATTTTTAAAAGTTAAAAAAGGATTATTGGTCCTTTTTGGTTTGATTGTTAGCGCTTGTTTTTTTAGTTTTTGGTAAAAATTGCGCGTAATAGTCTAGGTTGTAAATGTTTTGAATAATAATCATAATGTTTTTAATTTGCGGGTTTACACCCCATTAATACTAATTGTTGACTATTTCCCTATTGGTTAATTAAGTTTAAGTTTACTTGTTATGGAACAAAAAACTTTAGCAGAGGCAACATGTTAGGTTGTTTATAAATAAACAACCAATCAAGGAAAATAGTTTGTTTAAAGCCTCTTAATAAAAGCACTCCAGGTTTGCTTTTATAGATCTTTAAAATTTTCCACACGCTCAAAATTGTGGAATTTCGTTAGTTAAAAAGCCTTGTAAATAAATTTACGTAGTTTTTAACTGTTTTGTGGATTCCGGCGGTTTATCGACTTATTTGATAAAATTTTTCGAGACTTACAAATTTGGTAGGGATTTGCAGTCGGGAGAAGATATTCTCAAGATTTAGGTTTACTTGTGCAGATTAAAGTAAACGTGTCAATTAGAATTTAAAAATCCAAATTAAATTCTACTCCTCATGTTTATGTTTTGAGGATAACGTCTACAAAATTACAACTTTTAATTAAAAAAACAAATTTTATTTCATTTTTTTATTTTGATGGGTTTTAATCATATTTAATTGGTACAATAAACCTGTATTTTTTATTGGGTTGTGTTAAACTTGCTTACCTTTGCACTTTAAATATACGCATAACATTAGCGCTGTACTTTTTTGGTGTCGGGGTTTTTGTTAAAATACACTCATTATATGAAATCGGAAATTTGTTCTTGTGAAGGTTTAAATGTAAAATGTAAAGATTGCTTGGGTACGGGTTATGTAACTGTGGAGCACTCTAAAAAATTAGCAAAACCGTCCGACAAAAAAAATAAAAAAGGGAGTAAATTAAAGCCTTTAGATGCTGAGCAAGTGGGTTTACTTACTAAGGCAGAAGTAGAAAATTTAGCTGTTACTATTATTGGTGAGCTGGATTTACGATCTAAAAAACAAATGCAAATTTTAAACGCAATTCCTTTTAATACCAATACGTTTAGAATGGAGTTTGGTGCTAAATTTGAGGAATTAGAAGCGCTAGAAAACCAAAAGCAACACTTACGCAATCAGCTTTTAGTTGTAGATCAGGTTATTGTTTTAAAGAATTATAAAAGTAATTTTACTTTTAAACACTTTTTATCTGACAAGGATATAGATGTTAAATCCAACCGTCAATTAAAAGAATTAATTAGATCTTACAAGCGTTTAAAAGCTGCGATTAAAAAATAAATTTCATAAAAAAGCCCACCTTTTGGTGGGCTTTTTTATGTTTTTAAAAACGGATAATCTGTATAGCCTTTTTGGTCGCCTCCAAAAAAGGTTTGAGGATCTGGTGTATTTAAACTTTGGTCAAGTTCAAAACGGGTGGGTAAATCCGGATTGGATAAAAACAATACACCAAAACTAATGGCATTAGCTATATTTTTTTGTAGTTCTTTTTCTGCGGTTTGTTTTGTATAACCTGCATTTGCAATTACGTTTGTTTTTATTTTGGTAGCTAATAGTTCAATCTCATCCTCTTTTGGGTAATGAGGAAGTTCTGGTTTCATAAAATTACGTTTCATATACTCCACAAAAGCAAGATCTAGGCTATTTATTTTATCTATTAAATAGCTAAAAGACGCTAAGGGATCATCAAAATAAATATCAGCATATGGTTGGAATGGTGATATTTTGATTCCAACATGATTAGATCCAATAGCTTGTATTAGTTCCTGAAGAATCTCTAATGTAAATTTTGCTTTATTTTCTATGCTTCCGCCATATTCGTCTTCTCTTTTATTTGCACTATCACTAAAAAATTGATGCGGTAAATAACCGTTTGCCGCATGTAGCTCCACACCATCAAAACCAGCCTCCATAGCATTAAGCGCTGCTTGTTTATAATCTTGTATAATTTTTTTAATTTCCTGTAGGCTTAATTCTTTTGGCGTTTCGTAATCTAAAAGCCCCTTCGATGTAAATTGTTGTCCATTTTGTATGGCAATTGCAGAGGGCGCAAAAGGTAATTTTCCGTTTCTGTCTACAGAATGCGCTACTCTGCCAGTGTGCCATAATTGGCAAACTATTTTAGCATTGTTTTTATGTACAGCCTCAGTGATATCTTTCCAAGCTTTAATTTGCTCCTCAGAATAAATTCCGGGAGTATAAGGACTTCCAATCGCATCTTCAGAAATATTTGTAGCTTCAGTAATAATAAGTCCAGCGGATGATCTTTGCTCGTAATATTGACGCATTAAGTCCGTAGGTACACCACCCACTCCCGCTCTGCTTCGGGTCATTGCGGCCATTACCATAGCATTTTTTAGATGCAATGCACCAAAGGTTTTATTTTCTAATAATTTCATAAACTAAGTATTTTACTTACTTAAAAACTCTTTATTATTTTAAAATATTATGTAAATCAGGATTAGATTACCTTTAATAAAGTCTTATTTTAGGCGTCCCCGCCCCTATTTTAGTTTTTATTTTAACCTTAGTAACATTTGCCGGGGCGGTCGGGCTATCGGCTAAATCTTTTGGTTTGTAACTTCGAGAACCTCAGTTACAATCCAAAAGGATACCGCCTCTATCCCTGACGCGCTGCGCCTTTGTGCTTGCTCTTTGTTTTCTTTATATAAAATATTCCTTTAAATTTTACTCTAAATCTCTTAAACTCGAGACGATATTTTCACTTATTTTTTTACCGGACTCAAATTCTTGAATGGTAAATTTTCCGTCAGCTCTATTTATAATTTTTATACCTTCCTCAATCTGCCCCTTACTATTATAATCTACCGATCCTTTAATTTTGGTAGGATTTACCGGGAATATATATTTGGTAAATAATTGATTTACATCAAATTCATCTGGATTTTCTGTCTCTAAGCTTACTTCTAATTCTTTAAAAAAGTCTTTAATATCCTTATCGTAAGGAAATGAAAACTGATAGAATAAAGCAGTTAATATTTCGTGATTAATATGAACTTCTTTTCTTTCTAATCGTTCTAAATGAAATTCTTTTACTTTGTTATTATCGTCGAGGTAATAAAAAGTTGAGGAGTTTGGTGA
>CAVBJB010000237.1:0-3670 GCA_963595625.1 Lachnospiraceae bacterium
TAAAATCCAAGCGTTACACAAAGTACGCCATCCCGCTTTCCGCTGTATCTTTTAGTTTATGGCTTCGAGAGCCTCAGCCACCACTAAAAGGATGCCGTTGCAATCGGGGCTATGTATAAAATCTGTACATTACTCTAATAAGAAATGGAGTTAATGTATTTTAAAATGAATAAGGATATAATTACGTGCGTTGTTGCGTTAAGGATGGGAGCAATTGTTTGAGCTCCTTTTTACGTAATGCAATGGAGTAAAAAGAGCGAGTGCGTACAGCCTGACCTTTAGCGTTTGCAAAACGCGTAAAGGGAACGCCCTATCTATGAAATGTATAGTAATAAACTACTACTTGTGCTATTACGGTAAGTATAAATTTTATTTGGAAAGAGGTTTTGCTGGTTTTGTGTTTGTACGCGCGCATACCTATAAGTGCGCCCAGGGTTCCGCCTAAAAAGGTACATGTTAAAAGCGTTTTTTCGGACACGCGACGTTTGTTTTTTTGGGCCATGTCCTTGTCGTATCCAAATAACGTAAGGGTGAATAGGTTTATTAATAAGAGATAGATACCCAAAAACTTCATGATTAATCGTAATTTTGTACAAAGATAGTTAACTCATTTATATTTTATGTTTAAGAAGGTCTTGTTATTTGCTGGTTTGGTTGTGTTGATGAGTTGTAAGGAGGATAAACCCGTAGAGGTTATTCCGACTACTATTATTACGCTTGATAGTTTAAATAACCCAACATTGGATACCATTTCGGTTGAAAAGTTTATGCCTAAAGAGGCTCCAGAGTTGGATAGTATTTTTGTTAAGTTGTCTGATTATTCGGATTCTTTTGAGTTTGATATAAAGTACGCAACTCCAGATAATTTTTTAAAGCAACCCGTTTACGACTGTGGTACTTGTTACTTACGTTATAAAACGGTGGTGGGTTTGTTGGCTGCTCAGGAGGAATTTATGGATAAGGGGTATCGGCTCAAAATCTACGATTGTTACCGCCCTGTAGATGTACAGCGTAAAATGTGGGAGATTTTACCGGGAACGCATTACGTAGCAAATCCGGATAAGGGATCTGTACACAACCGTGGAGGCGCTGTAGATTTAACTTTAGTGGATAGTTTGGGTGTGGAGTTGGATATGGGTACACCGTTTGATTTTTTTGGTATAGAGGCGCACCACTCCTACACGCAACTGCCCGATGAGGTATTGCAAAACAGACGTTTGTTAAAGGAGGTTATGGAGAAACATAATTTTAAAAGTATATATTCGGAATGGTGGCATTATAATTTTAGACCCACAAGGCATGAGCCGGTTTCTAACTTTAAATGGACCTGTGAGGGGTAATTAAAAAGGCGATTCAGATCCTGAATCGCCTTTTTGTTATTTAATAATAACCTTTTTTGTAGTTGTTTTGCCTTGAGCATTTATTTGTAAAAGATACACTCCAGATTTTAAATGATTTACGGAAATTGTTTTTTGATTTCCATTAATAGATTCTGCTAAAATTTTACGCCCGTTTATGTCATACATTTCAATGTTATCAATAGTGTTGTTATTAGAAATGGTTAACGTATCGGTAGCAGGATTTGGTAAAACACTTAATTGAGTAAAATATGTATCTTGAATATTTAAAGCCCCTTGAATTGTAAAACTATATTCTACCTCCTGAGGGGATGTATATGATGAAACCCAAAAATAATAAGTTTTATTAGCCTCTAAAGTTAAATTAGATAAAGTGCTACTAGACGTAGCGCTAGCGTAAGTAATTGCGCCTAAACATCGTACATTTGGATCTGTATAACATCCTTCTAAAATATTAATTCCTGTATATCTTGTAGGGTTGTTTAATGATACCGAAACATTTACATAATCCTCATTTGGTGTGAATGCATAAAACACATCATTACCTGTTGTATAGTATTTAGAGCATACAATATTATCAACTGTAATATCGACAGCATCTATGTAATTAGCTGTATTATCTGTAGCAGTAAAAGGTAATGAAGGGATTGTAATAGCAGTATCACAAGTACTACCACACACAGCATTAAAAGATCCAAGGTTTTTGTTACATAAAGCATTATAAGTATTAATACTGTTAATTGTAACAAGTGTTCTTACAGGATAAGGTCCAAATGTATAATTTCCGGGTTGTGTAACCTCTAAAGTAGTAGTACCGTCCGTAATTATATTGTTACTTCCTGCAAAAGTAACAGGTACTTGGATGGTGTAGGTGTTTGCAACACAATCAGTATTAGTTTGTGGAGCATCAAATAAAATTCCTTCACAATCTAAAATATTTATTTTAGCTGTATAATCAATTACAATAGCACCTGTTGAAGAGTAACATGGATTATCTGCACTAGCAGAATTTCTAATAATTCTCATTCTGTAAGTTCCTGGTGACACAGTGCTTGGGATATTGATATTACCTGCAAATGAGGTAACACTACCATTTATGGTATTTCGGGTAACTAACTCGTTGGCGTCAAAATTTTTATCGTTATTAAAATCGATATAAACTCTAAAATAGGTACTGTACGCATTTGAGACTAGGTCAAGTACAAAAGGATTGCTGTAATCTTTATATAAATTAAATTCCTGATCGGTGTAATTTAAACTGTAAGGTATGGTATTAGGTCTTGTAATGTTGTAAGTATCATTATTACATTGAATGTTATTGATTGAATTATTTCCTAATGAAGTTGGGTTAGCCTCACAGTAACATGCCTCTAATGGTGTTTGAAAAGATAATGTATTACAATTTTGAGCTTCACCTTCACGGTTAATAGGTACTATTTTGTAAAAATATGTACTATTTGCAGTAGTATTATTTATAGAAAATGTAGTAGTTGTTTGTTCAATACCATTGGCAATATCAAAATTTGATGCTGAGGTACCAACATAAACTTTATATTTTGTTACAATTTCGTCTGTATTTGGACTCCAAGATAAAACACCTCCAAAGTTACCACATGCATCATTTGTAGGAGTAAAGCCTGTTTGGTTTAAACAAGTTGGTACTAAAACTCTACTAAGGAGCCCATTTAAAATAACATTTGCCTTGTTTTTAGAGATACCAGTATTTGTCGTAAAAGGCGCATCAACAGATAAGTCTACATTAGCATTATCATTTCTGTAATAAAAAACTTGATTGCTAGAAGAAGGAGTAACATAAAATTTATCTGAACTTCCATTTCTTCCTGCCCCTTTTTCGTGAATTGCAATAACTAAATTTGAAGTTCCATCATAAGTAAAAGGCGTATCTAAAGGAATTGTGAACCAAGATCCAGTGGAAGGATTTCGGATTATACCACTGTATACTTCCGTAAGTGTATTCGGAATTATATAATCAGAATTTGAATTGAAATTTTCTTTAGAGGTCAATCCCATGTACACCACTAAATTATTACTATTGTTTAATGATGAACCAGAAAATTTATATTCAATACTTGTAATAGTACCGGGATGTGCCCCAATTTCTTGAGCTGTGTAAATAGATTGTGAATACGAATATACCCAATAAGGGGACCAGGGAGAATCATATCCAACAGCTGTACCCTCTCCTACAGTTATTTGAGAAAAACTTAAAATGGTAAATAGTAAAAGTAATAAAGTAGTAATTTTTTTCATAGTTAATAATTTGGTTAACATATCATTAACAAAGACTGTTC
>CAVBJB010000238.1:0-3611 GCA_963595625.1 Lachnospiraceae bacterium
TGTATTATTTTATGTTAATTAGTAAATATTTTTTAGTATTTATATAAAAAAAAGCATCCGGAACTTTCGTTCCGGATGCTTACACAAATAAAACTATCGTACTAATGAAAAATGAGAATTGTACTCTACTTGTTTATCGTTTACTAAATAGTATACTTTAAACCAATAGTCTGTTGACGGAAGTCCTTTACCATTTATAGTTCCGTCCCAACCTTGTTTAGAAGGATAAATTTGGGTAAGTAACTTGCCGTATCTGTCGTATATCATAATAACCGCTTCAGGTTGATGTGCTAATGCTTCTATATTCCAAGTATCGTAAATGCCATCTCCGTTTGGTGTAAAAAAGTTTCTGAATGTTAGCGTATTTACACTTCTAGTAATTACATCACAGCCGCCTTTGTTTTTATCTCTTATATAAATTGTATAAGTTGTTGCTAATAGATGTTTAAATACGGGACTATCTTGGTAATTAATGCCATCAATCGAGTATTCATAATTACCTAATCCACCAGCTAAAACAATTTCTATAGTTTGGTTTGCAGTAAAACCATTAGAAACAATAGCTTGATCAAAAATTGCCGCAGACGTCATTCCAACTTCAATTTCAATTGGGATACTTGAATTGCACCCCGACGTTGTATTTTCTGCATAAACTGTATACAATCCTGCTTGAGTTGCAGTATAAGTCAATCCTGTTACTCCAGTTATTTCTTCACCTTCAAAAAACCAATGATATATAAAAGTTCCAGGACTTTGATTTTGTATTGTTATTACGTAGGGATTTTGTAAGCTACCTGTTATTGCATCTACACAAATAAATCCGTTTTGAGCTTTTAATTTAGCGGTAGGATGAACTCTAATTGTAAGCTTTGCAATAGCGGCGCAACCATCCGTTACTCCTGCGTGAACCACTCGTACATAAACTGTAAATAAGTTTTGGGTATTATTTATATAATATTCTGGGGTAGTAATTGCATTTGTTTGATTTTGAGCATCACTTAAACTTACATAATATTTAAAAGTATAGTTTGAAGGATCTGTATTGTTTACTATTTGCGATTGATACTGAGTCAAATCCGTTTCTAAAATTCCGTCTGAATCTATATCACATATTTCAATGAAAGTATTTGCTGCTACAGTTGGTGCATCAACAATACTCACTGTAAACTGATTCTCAACCGAACACATACCATTTGCTGCATAAACATATATTGTTCTAGAGGATTGAATCACTGTTCCTGCAGTTAATATTCCACCTTGAGCGTTTGGTAAATTGTAATACGTTCCAACTTCTAAACTAGGTAAAGTGTAGCTTCCACAAGCATTTATATTAGCAAACGTAGCTAGCCTAGGTAAAGCTTTTATTTCAATATCAATTGTTGCTAGAGCAGAACATCCGTTAGTTGTACCATTATTTTTAACAAGCGCATAAACACGATAAGAATGTGCCATTGTACTTGTAAAAGCAGCAGTATTTGCAATGGCATTTCTTTCTAATTCTGCATCGTTTAAAGAGTTATAAAATGTAATCTGAAAACTACTTGGAGTTAATCCGTTTAAAATTTCAGAAGTAAAATTATTTAAGTTAATAGGAGCAATTCCATCAAAATCTGTATCACAAACGCTATAACTAATTTCCGAATTTATAGTTGGAATATCGATTATACTAACTGTAAAGCTACTTTGCGCTGTACATCCACTGTTTTGAGCAAATACATAAATCGTTTGATTTTCTGTAATTTCTGATCCACTTATAATTTCTGTTCCTAAACCATTAGGTTGTGTGTAGTATTTTCCAACTGCAATTGCAGGTAAAGTATAACTACCACACGCGGTAACTGGACTAAAACTAGCTAATTCTGGAGTAGAAGTAACGGTAACTACAAAACTCTTTTCTACAAAACAAGACGTATCATTAGCATTTTCAGCATAAACATAAACCGTTTGAGATGTATTTAGAGTAGTTCCTACCGCTAATAAATTCCCACCTTTATTGGGTTGTGTATAATAATTACCAACAGATAAAGCAGGTAAAATATACTGATCACAAACCGCCAAATCAGTAAAATGAGGCAAACTTGGAGTTACATTTTTAACTAAAGTTAAAGGTTTAATGGTATGACAACTTACCCCATCATATCCTATGCGAACATATAATGTAGCCGTAGCATTTAATAAAGAAAAACTAGTTAAAGCATTACTGTTTGTTTGTGCATCAGCTTCATTTTCATGAATACTTAATTGTATGTTGTTGGCTTGTTGCATATTTATATAAGATACAAGATCAAAAACATACGGATCATTAGCATTAGCAACGCACCCTTTAAGCTCCTGAATGATATTTAAATTTGGAGTTTCGTAAACAGATAGACTTGCAGTTTCAGTTCCTGTAAACGTACATAAACCTGAATTTCCTCTAATTTCAACAATACGTATGGTATGATTTCCTGCTCCAAACAATGCAGAATCATGTGTTACTTGTAAAGTTCCACTGTTAGGAATTGAAGCTGTAAAATTTCTTCCGTTAATTTGATAAACAACTTCAGTATTAGGAGATACTGTCAAGGTAAAACCTACCGGTTGGCCTAAGCATCCATTTACTATACTTTCAATAGAGATAGAAGGTCTTTCATAAACCACCACATTTACCATCTCATTTAAAACCGTTGTACAAACCGGTTGCTGCGCCTGATTTATAACCTGAATCGATTCTAACTCAACACTAAAATTACTAGTATAGTTGTTTGTTACGGTAAAAGTTCCGTTAGCATCTAAAATTGCCGTGTAGCTTGTCCCCAATATTTTGTAGGAAACCTTAGCATTTGGAGTCCCCATAATGGTAAAACTATAACTTTCCCCTGCACAAACCGTTGGCTCAGCCTGTAAGGTCGCTGTAGGTAAAGCCGTAGCTCTCAATGTTACCTCACTCACCTCAAAACATCCCGTTGCTGTATTTTGCACGCGAGCATATAAAACCTCTGGGTTTGTAGAGTTTCCGTACACATTATTGGTAATTCGGTTAATGTTATCCACCGCGTTGTTAAACGTAGTAAAATACGTAACCGAGTTGTTAAAAACATTATCCGTAATCTGGCTTTTAATACTATTTAAGTTAAAAATAGCTTGTTCCGTTTCACTACACTGCGGGTAAACCACATCATGAGCTACAGGTTTACTATCAAAAGCACCTCCGCCTTCAGTTGCACTTCCGGTCCATTCAATACTAAAACCACCATCACCCACGGGTCTATCAATAGCTATATAATAAAACTGACCTGCCACAACATCAATCCAACGTACAAAACCATTTCCATTTGCACCGGGACCAGACTGCGTAGTTACTGCCGTACCTATCATTCCAGTTACGTTACTTGTTAAACCTGCAGCTGCCGGATTTGTCGTACTACAACGTATAGGCGCACCAAGAGCACCGCATGCTTTATTTGGTCCAAATACCCAAAAATCGTAATCAACCTCAATGTCAAAACTATTTGGCGTTATCGTAAATCCTAGAGTTCCTGTTCGTACAATATTTACTTTAATCCATAACGAGTTATGTTCTGCTCCCGAGCAATAATTTAAAATTTCTTGAGTGTTACCCGGACCTACTG